>CAZLOC010000230.1:0-6571 GCA_964560935.1 uncultured Anaerolineaceae bacterium
TGGTGATTGAAAAAGATAGCACCATAAATCTCTTTATTTTGATCTTCCTGTACATTACGCTGGCTTCGAGTTGGAATATCCTGGGAGGCTACACCGGGCAGACCAGTCTCGGCCATGCCGCATTCTTTGGCCTGGGCGCCCTTGCAACTCGCCTGCTCTGGATCAAAGGTTTCCCCGTCTATCCGAGCATTCTAACAGGAGGACTCCTGGCAGTGGTCTTTGCTTTGCTGATTGGAGCACCTGCTTTCAGGCTTAAAGGTGTGTACTTTGCCATTGGAACCCTGGCACTTGCGCAGATTCTCAATGTTACGGTTGGTAATGTATTTCCTACGATTGCTGCTCTCCCGGTTGAAGAACTCATCGCCTATCAACTTACGCCCCGTTATTACCTCTTCTTGGGTTTGGCGGTTATTGCTGTCGGAGTCGCCTACCTTCTCGTTAATTCCAGGTTGGGTCTTGGCATGATGGCCGTGCGTGAAGAAGAAGATGCCGCAGAGTCACTGGGCATCAGCGCGTTGAGGCATAAACTCCTCGCCCTGGGAATCAGCGCTTTCTTTACCGGCCTGGGTGGCGGGGCTTTTGCATACTATCACGTCAGTTACTATTTCCAATTCCCGTTTACCCCGTTATGGAGTCTGGATATGTTGACCATGGTCTACATCGGTGGTACAGGCACCATTCTTGGCCCCATCATCGGAGCAGTGTTTTTTGTTGTGATGAAGGAGTTTCTGGTCCTGAATGTAGGTGAATATCATCTGATCATATTTGGCGTACTTTTCGTTCTCGTGGTCCTCTTCCTGCCGGGTGGGATTATTTCAGTCTGGAAAAAGATTCAGGGTGCGCTTACCCGCCGGTCAAAATCGGATGCAGTTAAGCTCTCCATTGAGGAAGAGAGTTGACATCCAAAGTCGTTGGCTATAAGCCATAGAAAGGAGACAACTTGTTGAAGCGATATCAATAATAAATATCGGAAGGATTCCACCTATTTTCACACAGCTCTAAGGAGGATGAGTAATGAAAACCAAATTAGCAAGTTTGATCGTGATTGTGCTCATGATGAGCCTGCTGATCACCAATTGCGCCCCGGCACCAACAGCGGCACCAGAACCGACTGTGCCGCCTGCTGAGGAACCTGCAGCGCCCGCACCCACTGAGGCGCCGGAAACGGAAGCCCCAAAACCCCCTGCGCCAGAATTCATTGAGCTTGGCGCTTCGATCCCACTGACCGGGCCCTTTGGCTCCCTTGGCAACATGGTGCTCCCTGGTTATGAATTTGCCGTAGCGGATATCAACGCAGCTGGAGGCGTATACGTTGAAGAATATGGCGTCCAAATTCCACTGCGCCTGACCTATTACGACGATGAATCCGACCCGACCAAGGCGGTCAGCCGACTGGAGACCCTCTACTCCGAACAAGAAGTTACAGCCTACCTGGGTGGTGCTGGCAGTTCCATGCATGCTGCTGCATCAGCCATTGCTGAAAAGAACAAGGTCCCCTACTGCGGTATCGCCTTCGCGCTCTACCAGATCCACCAGCAGGGCTACAAGTACCTGTTCTCACCGTTCCCCAAATCCCCGCAACAGGCAAAGGATACCTTTGAAATTCTCAACGCGGCCATCCCGGAAGGTGAACGACCCACGAAGGTAGCGATTTTCTCCTACAGTGATGACTGGGGTAAAGAAATCGGTGACCTTTGGGAACAGAATGCCGCCGAGAATGGTTATGAAGTCGTAGTGCGCGAGGAAAGACCAGTAGCGCCTGATAATGATTGGTCCGACGCGATCCTCAAGGCGAAGGCAGCAGGGGCAGAAGTGCTTCTTTCATTGCCAATTTTCCCAGATGGCAGTGGAATGTTTAAGACGATGGCCGAACTTGGCTGGACTCCAAAGTTCGCTTTGGTGATCAGGGCGCCGGAAGGTGTCAACTGGGGTGAATCCATGGGGACGATTGGTGAATATGTCACCATATTTCCCGGATGGCACCATGGTGCTAACTTCGAGGGAGTGGACGAGCTCAACGCAGCGTACGAAGCCAACTTTGGGCGACCCGCGGATCTTCTGACGGGTCCGGCTTATGCCTGTGTGCAGATCATAGCTGCCGGTATTGAGAAGGCCGGCACATTGGATCGCGAGGCGGTTCGTGACGCAATGGCATCCATTGATACGACCACGGTAATCGGCCCGGTGACCTTCAACGAAGACGGCACGGGCAATGTGCTGAACCCACTCATTCAATGGCAGAACGGCAAACTGGAATTGGTCTGGCCCCCTGAACAAGCCACCGCTGAGTTCCTCTACCCGGCTCCGCCGTTTGAAGAGCGGTAAAAATATAGACTGCATTACCTTATAACAACGCACGGACTGTGGCGGTGGAAAACTCTTCATCGCCACAGTCTTAATCTAAGAATGTGAGCACAGCATGATGGATCGAATGGAAAACCCGGCTGAGAACAGCCTCCTGCACAACCAGAAGCGATTGGGGCCTTTTCCAATGGAAACTCTAAAACACGTGGAAAAGCCTACAACCGCCATGACGGATAGCGTCCAGCGGATTGATATGCGCAATACCGCTTATGGCCTGGCTGGTCGGGGCGAATACGGTCCGGCTGTTCAGAAAGGTGTACAAAATAGCCTGCCGGGTAAATATCCTCTCTCTGCCGCCCAGAAAGATGTAATTGACCATATTGCTTTGATCGAATCCAATCCAATGGCCACCAAGAGAGCACCGATTCCCCAAGAGCCTGAAATCCTGATCCGACATGTCAAAGCGGTTGGTTACTTTCTAAAAGCCGATGTCATGGGTGCCTGCAAAGTACCCGCATCAGCCTACTACAGCCACGATAAACAAGGCAACCCCATAGATATACGGTATGAGAATGCCATCATTATCGTCATGCGCAAAGAAAGCAATGCGGTGCACGCTTCCACCGGCAGGGATTGGTTGGGCGACCCCATCAGTTTTCAGGCTTACCAGCATCTTGGCATGGTCACCGAGACGATCGCGAATTATATCCGCCGCCTGGGCTGGGATGCTTCCCCCCAGTATGGGCCATCATTTGTTAATAAGTATTCTGTATTATTACCGCCATTATTGCTCGCCGCTGGCATCGGCGAGGTCAGTCGGGTGGGTATCATCCTGAACCCGTTCCTTGGGCTTGGGTATAAAGCCGCCGCTGTCCTGACTGATATGCCAATCATCCCTGATAAACCGATCGATTTCGGCCTGCAAAATTTCTGCCAGAATTGCAGGATTTGCGCCGAAAACTGCCCCAGCCGCGCTATTCCCATGGGCGATAAGGTGATGTACAACGGTTATGAAACCTGGAAATTGGATACCAGGCGCTGCGCCAGTTTCAACTTTACAAACAAAAAAGGCACCATGTGTAACCGCTGCGTAAAAAGCTGCCCATGGACCAACCCGCCAACCTGGCCGCACAACCTGGTTCGCAGGCTGGTCATGAACATTCCACTCACGCGACGAATTGCCATTCGGGCTGCCTATCTTCTCGATCCAGGCAAAGATCGCCCCGACCAAAAGTGGTGGTTCGATATGGAATATGTTGACGATGTTATCCAATCACGTGAAAACGGCAAAAATAAAATAACAAAATAAAAGGTTTTTTAAATCGGGGCGTGGGGTGTTGCGGGCGGGCATGGCCTGCCCGCAACACCCCACATCCCCCATCTTTTTGAAAAGATATGATTTCATAGGGAGAATATTTATGGGTAAAAAACTGCTTGTTATCGGCGCACATTCCGCCGATTTCGTCTGGCGGGCCGGCGGGACGATTGCGCTGGTCACTTCGCAAGGCGGCAGCGCAACTGTCATCGCGCTCTCCTACGGGGAACGGGGGGAATCGGGGGAACTGTGGAAGGAACCGAACCAGACCGTCGAAAACGTCAAACGCATCCGCCACGAGGAAGCCAGCGCAGCCGCCGGGACCGTGGGGGCTGTCTTCCGTTGCCTGGACCTGGGTGACTACCCCCTGACCATCACCGAGTCGGCCATGGAACAGTTGGTGGGAATTTTCCAGGAAGTCCAGCCGGACATCCTCCTGACCCATACGCCTGCAGACCCGTTCAACCCCGACCATCCTGTTGCCTGCCAGGCAGTGCAGAAAGCGCGTCTATTGTCATCCGGGGCAGGCGTGGCAAGTGCTTTCAGCCGCATCACCCCACCGGACTTGTATTTCTTCGAGCCGCATCAACCGGAGTTATGCGAATTCCATCCCAACACCTTTGTGGATATCACCCCTGTAATGGAACAAAAACGCAAGGCAATGGAATTCATGCAGGCACAGAGCTACCTGCAAAGCTATTATGCCGAGCTTGCCGCGCGGCGCGGCAACCACGCTCGCCGCATTTCAGGGATGAAGGAAGTCAAGTATGCAGAGGCATTGCAACGAACCTTGCCGTGGGTGGTAAAGAGCCTATGACAAAAGATGAAATGGCTCGATTCCGTGACCTTGGCGTGGCAACCGTCTACGAGGCCTCGGGAAGAGAGGGGCTGATCGACATACCCTTGATCCAACTCCTGCCGGGCAGCCGGGTGGCTGGCCTCGCACGGAACGTCCTGTGCGGTCAGGATGACAACTTGATGGTGCATGCCGCTATCGAACAAATCCAGGTGGGAGAAGTGCTGGTCTTGAGTATGCCGGAACCAGGCCCGGTGGCGCTGATCGGCGAATTGCTGGCCACGCAGGTCAAGGTCCGGAAAGCAGCGGGAATCCTGGTAGATGCCGCGGTCCGGGATGTCGAAGAATTGGTCGAGCTTGGTCTACCTATCTGGACCCGTTTCATCCGGGTAAAGGGCGCAACCAAGACGAAAGTTGGCGAATTGAATGTCCCCGTGACGGTTGGTGGAACCCAAATCTCCTTCGGTGATATCCTAGTTTTGGATACGGACGGCGGGGTGTGCGTCAGGCGCGAACGCGTGACAGAAGTCTTGCGTGCTTCCGAAGCTCGTTTTGAGAAGGAAACGCGTTTGCGGGAGAAGCTCGTTGCTGGTGAAATATCTTACGACTTGCACGGATTACGTGAATTTGTGGAGAAGAATAGGAGGAAACCATGAACCCTGAACCCATCTTCGATCTTGCTCACTTAGCTCACATAGAATTGTTGACGCCCAAGCTTGAGGAGAGCACGCGTTTTTTTGTGGAAATCATGGGAATGATCGAGAGCGGCCGGGAAGGCGACTCGGTCTATCTGCGCGGCTGGGATGATTACGAACATCACTCGTTGCAGCTGACGGCTTCCCCCAAACCGGGCTTGGGACATTATGCCTTTCGGGCGACCAGTCCGCAAGCCCTGGAAAGAAGGGTGGCCGTGCTGGAGAAATCGGGATTTGGGAGAGGCTGGAAAGAGAACAATGTCGGGCATGGTCCGGCCTATTGTTTCGTGGATACCGACGATCATAATATGGAAATCTACTACGAAACCGAGTGGTACCAACCACCCGAAAACCAGCGCCCGGCGCTCAAGAACCAGGCTTCGCGTTTTCCGAACCGCGGTATTGCCCTGCGCCGTCTCGACCACATCAACATTCTAGCGGCAGATGTGCGCGCCTGCCGGGTTTTCTTGCAGGATACCCTTGGCTGCCGCCTGACGGAACAGGTCATTTTCGATGACGGCTCAGAAAAGGCAGCCTGGGTAACGGTTACGAACAAGACCTACGATGTGGCCATCGTCGAAGATTGGGCCGGGGCCAAAGGACGCCTGCACCATATCACCTATGCGGTCGACAGCCGCGAGGAGATCCTGCGCGCTGCCGATATCTGCCTGGAGCATGGCGTTTTCATGGAGACCGGTCCACATAAGCATGCCATCCAACAAACGTTTTTCCTGTATGTGTATGAACCAGGTGGCAACCGCTTCGAGATTGCCAATGCCGGGGCGCGCCTGATGCTCGCTCCCGACTGGCAGCCTATTGTCTGGAGCGAAGCGGAGCGCAAGAAGGGTCAGGCCTGGGGGCTGCCGACCATCCCATCCTTCCATACACATGGAACCCCACCCGTGGAGTAATCCTATGCCGCACCTGACGCTTGAATACACCGACAACCTTGACTTCGATGTTCAGCCGCTCCTGGCGCGTCTGCATTCCGAACTGGTGGCGACGGGAGCCATCAACTTGAAGGGACTCAAAAGCCGTGCCGTTCGGCATAGCGAGTACCGGATCGCGGATGGCAACCCGGAGTATGCCTTCGTGCATGTCAACCTGCTGATCCGCGAGGGCCGCCCGCTCGAGGTTCAAAAAGATATGACACAACGCGTTCTGGCAGCGCTGAAGGAAACGTTTGGCGAGCGTTTCGAAAATGGCTATCTTTCCCTTTCGGTTGACATCAAGGAAATGCGCGAAGGGGTCGCCTTGACCTTTCACAATATTCCAAAAGTGGGGAAAGAACCATGAGCGATTTACTTACAGACAAGCTCGCCATCCGTGAGATAGTGGAGAATTGGGTTCTGTATCGCGATGCCGGGGATTGGGAGCGCTTTGCGACCGTCTGGCACTCCGATGGTTGGATGACCGCCACCTGGTTCCAGGGCCCGGCCAGGGATTTCATCGAAGCCAGCC
>CAZLOC010000231.1:0-6545 GCA_964560935.1 uncultured Anaerolineaceae bacterium
GAATAAAATCATCAAAAATTGAACAAGCATTTGTTGTATACTTACCCTGCGAAAGGACAAAACCAATGCAATCATTCAAACCTGCCATACGCTGGTGGTCGCTGGTGAATCCCAGGATCATCGCACATTTTTCGGAAACGCTGGATGTTTATGAGGATCGGTTGATGTATCGAAAGGGGATCCTCAGCAAAAGTGAGGTGGTCGTTCCCTTCTCGCGCGTCACCAACTACGCCGCGGATCAGAACCTCTTCGACCGTATTTTTGGGGTTGGCAATTTCAGGATCGAAACCGCCGGGTCCGTTGCCCCGGAGTTAATACTCATGGGATATTCCTATAAGCTCAGGGATATTCTCGCCCACTCGATCAAAGCCATTAATTCTCAGTCTTAGATCGAAACTATAGACCTAATGAATTTGCCCTCGGCATTTTGGCTGAGGGCAAATTTGTTATTGGATGATTTCTCACCTCCCAATAATGATCCTCTCCGGATCTACCTCTTCGCGCAGGATGCGCAATTCCTCCTCGGTCGGCTCGGGGGTGACGGGCAGCGGGTCTGCAAATAGCATTTCGAATCCCGTATTGTCCACCACATCCTGCCGGGTCACGCCGGGGTGCAGGCTTTCGACTTTCATCCGTTTGGTCAGGGGATCGTAGCCCATCAACGCCAGCGTGGAGATCACCTTGTACGGTCCGCTCCCGGGCGGCAGGCCCGCAGTTTCCCGCGCGCCCGGCCCAGTGAGATACCCCGGGGTGGTGAGGAAATCCAGCTTGCTCACAAAGCGGCGCCTATCGTGCGGGGTGATGACCAGCGTCTTCCAGCAGAGCGAAGCCAGGTCGTTCGCGCCCCCGCTCCCGGGGAGCCGGACGCGGGGGTGCGTGTAATCCGTCCCGATCATGGTCGCGTTAAGGTTGCCGTAGCTATCGATCTGTGCGCCGCCCAGGAAGGTGTAATCCACCACGCCGCGCTGGCAGGACTCCATGATCTCGTCCATGCTGCTGTGCAGCAGCGCCCGGGTCTGGGTGTACGAATCGGCCACCGAAATGGGCAGTTTGATCAGTTCAGGCGCGGCGCTGCCTGCCTCGAACATGACGACCAGGTTGGGCGCGGTCGTCTTTTGTGCCAGCATGGCTGCGGCCAGCGGCATCCCTGTCCCGATGACGGCTGTACGACCGTCCTCCAGTTGGCGCGAGGCCACGCACACCATCAGTTCCATCAGGTTGTAGCGACCATTCGGGGCGATCATGCTTCTGCTCCGCAGCGTTTCAATGGTTCCATTTCGCACAGTTCACGCATACGCTCTTCGCCGCCGCACAAGGCGAGATATTCGGCAAAGTCGTGCGCGCCGTAGATGTACTTGTCGAGGAAGGCCTGCAACGTGGACTCATCCCTCTCGACCGCCAGCCACTCGGCCAGGTGTTTCTCATCCGAGTAATATTCGTAAGGCATGTTACCGGGATAGCTGCCATAGCGCACCTCACAGACGGCGTCCACGAGCCAGTAGGGGATGAAGGTCTGACTGGGGTTCCTGCGGATCTCGTCCGTGCTGACGATGCGTTCGGTCGTGACGATGAGCTGCTTGCACGCCCGCGACATGTCATAGTCCGCGATGCTGATCCCGTCTACTTGCGCGTTCCCGTACATGTCCGCGCGGTGGACGTGGACGACTCCCGCGTCGGGAAAGAGCGCCGGGACGGCGAGCAGTTTCTGCCCGGTGAACGGGCAGGTAATCTCCTTCGCCGCGCTGTAGCGGAACGTGTCCGTGCCGAGAACAGAGCGAGCCGGCAGGAAGGGGATGCCCATCGCCGCGGCCTTGTACCTCCACCCGAGCGTGGCGTTGCTCCACTCGGTCGTGCGCACGGCTCCACTTTCCAGGTAGCGGCGCGCGTTGGGCGAGAGGCCGCGCAATTCCAACCCGACCACATAGGCGATATCGCAACGGTCGAAGCATTTGCCCGCGGCCAGGATTTGGAAGTCGTGTGTGGCCGTGTGGCCCGAAAGGCCGAGTCCCTTGAGGCGCTGGCGGACGATCTCGTGCAAGACCGCCGTTGAGATACGCACGCCCCCGAAGCCGCCCGAGGCGAAATAATCTCCGTCATGGATGAAGCGTGCCACAGCCTGTGCGACCGTCATGCGCTTGTCGGTCATGGCGCGCGATTTCTGGGCGAAGAAGGCCCGCGCGGCGTCGACATCGGGCGAGGAAAATAGTTCTCCTTGCGAGGCAGCCGATTCCAATGGTTCGAGCATGGGCACCTCCGTTACATGGATTGCTGGAAAGAATGGATCATCACAAAATGTGCGTTTCTTCACTGATAGTTTAATCTCAGCATGTATAAGATTCAAGCCTTTTGGGGTTATCATTATGGAACCTGTCAATTTACTGGTAAATAAGGAGAAAAGGAATGGAACCTCGAAACAAAGCGAATGTGATCTTCCGCAGTGTGCTTACAGGGATCGGGATGACTGTTTTATTTCTACTGGTTGGCACAGTTCTCGATTACATTGTGACGCAAGTATTGTCTCAATTTTTCCTCGCAGATTGCTCGGAGGACTGCTATTTCCGGCTTTTTAATTCCATCTTCCTGATCGTGGTACTTTTTAGCGTCGGGGGTGGTATCCTCAGCGGCGTCCGCGCGTATAAACGCTTATCCGATAAGCAAGAATCGAATTGAGCGATTCCAGAAGACAACTTCCGATGATTTCAGCGCTATAGTAGACTTTTTCAGAAAACCAGTTTCTTTTCAATATTTTGTATTAGTTCCCACAAAGCAGTCGCAACCTCCACCAATAGCTCACAGTCCACCAACTCGGGGCGGTCTTTCAGCGTGTGGGCGAACTGGGTTTCGATTTCCATAAAGCCTTCCGAGGTGATCGCCAACGCCGGGACGCCGTTCATCGCAAAGACCATGTGATCTCCCTGGTACCAGGGCTCACCTTCGGCTAGATTTTCCTTTCTCTCGAATGTTTTCTGGATCAAACCAGCCATTTCTTCCGAACATTCGTAGAGAGAATAAACGTTTTTGTGATTGTGGTACCCGGCTGCATCGATGTTGATATTCAACAAGATTTCGTTCAACCTGCCTTGATTTGACTTCAGATAGGCGATCTCTCCGGCAGCCGAATAATGGTCCTCACCGTTGAAGGGCACCAGTTCGATGCCCAATTCTCCCGCATAATCTTTCAGCAACTCCGCCAGTAGAAGGAGCACGATCATTCCTGCTGCATTGTCCAGCGCGCCGGGAGTATCCTCCTTGGCGTCCATATGCGCGCTGACCACGACCCGCCGGTCTGTGCGGCCTATCCGGGCGGCCAGGTTGAGTCCGCTGGAGGGGCGGCGTTCGGCCTCGATAACGAGAGCAGCCAACTCGTCCGCGTGTGAAGCGAGCCGCGCGCCCTCTTCCTCGGTCATGTAGGCAGATGGGATGTCAAAGTCGCCGTCCTCGATCAGCGGGAAAGGGTAGACTGCCCCGGCCAGTTCCGGGTTTCGCCCGGTGGCGCTGAGGATGGCTGCCGGTCGCTTCGTCTCCAACAGGCGGATGATGCGTTGGTGCTCGTCCGGGTTGTAGAAGGGGAAATTCTTGGGCATGAGCTGTTCGCGGGCGATCTCGCTGCGCAGTAACAGGATTTTGTCCTGGATGTCTGCCAATTCTAACTCTTCCACCTTGGACACAACGGCCAATGGAGCCTCTACACGGCAGCCCGGCGAGAACGGTCCAACCAGGACTGGGAACTGCTCGCCGTTCAGGGAGAGACTCGCGCCGTCTTGATCCCAGTCGATGCACTCGAACGGTTGGCTCTCGACCTGAAGGCCGAAGGATGCAAATGTCTCGGAGAGGAACGTGTTGGCGGCCTGGTTGCCCGCCGTGCCGACGCGCCGGGTAGGGATTTCGAGGCACAGGTGGTTCAAATAGGATTCTGCTTTCGTTTTCAGGGAGGGATTTGTCATGAGATTCCCATTGATTTCTGGTATTGATTCATTTTATACTAGATTGACCAATCTATGCTGTTTCTTTCCTAATTTCGAGTTATCATATATATAATGGACGAAATGCCTGAAGGAATGTGGGCGCGTATCCGTAAAGTATTGTCCCCACCCGTTTTTCCGGGCGACGAGGAGAAAACGAGGGTTGCTGGCATGCTTAACATCACCCTGTGGATTGTATTGTTGATGGTGGTGGCCTTTATGATTCCCGCCTTTATCATTGCTCCCGACCTTCAACGCATTTTGGTGGGATTTGTACTTGTACTGGTAGCGGTCGGCATGCAAGTACTGATGCGACGTGGCCATGTCCGTTTGGCAGCAATTGCCCTGTCTTCTGTTTTGTTTGTTGTTATTTCTATTGGAACGTATCTGTCGGGGGGATTCCGAGGCTCAAATTTAAGCGCTTATTTTGGAATTGTTCTGATTGCGGGCTTGCTGCTGGGCAATTGGACGGCCTTGGCTTTTGGCCTGGCGTCCGTTGCATTTGCCGGTTGGTTGGTATATACTGACGCCCAGGGTTTGCTCCCTCCGGCTCCTGCAACCGCTACCCCAATCACTTTCTGGGGTGAATTTTCTGCGGTCTTGGTTGGCATGATAGGACTGTTGGCTTTGGTGATGACTAACCTGCAGCGGGCTTATGAGCGAGCGAAGCGCAAAGAGAGTGAAATGTCCTTTAAGTTGGTAGAGAGTCAGCAGCTTGCCATTTGGGCGCAGGAAGCCAGCGAGTTCAAGTCACGGTTGCTTGCCCGGGTAAGTCATGAGTTGCGCACTCCTCTGGGAGCGATCGTGGGTATGGCAGAGATGCTGCAAATGGATGCCTATGGCCCTTTGACCGATAAACAAGAGGAACTTTTGGAACGCATTACAGTCAATTCTAAGTATCTGGAAACAGCATTTTCTGAATTGTTAGAACAATCGCGGATTGATAAAGATGTGCTCAATATGCAGGCAGCCAGTTTTTCCCCGGCCAGGGTTCTCGAAAGGGTGATTCCTGATTTGCGCAAACTGGCAGAGCAAAAAGGACTGGAATTTGCCATACAAATAGCGCCTGATTTACCGGAGAGGCTTTGGGGCGTCTCGATCAGCGTCGAACAAATCCTCATCCATTTGATCCGCAATGCGATCAAGTTTACCGAAGCCGGTTCAGTTTCGGTTGATTTGTGTAAAGTGGATGGGAAACGCTGGGCTATGCGTGTGGCTGATACAGGCATTGGCATTCCGAGAGAGCATCAGGTTTCCATCTTTGAACCTTTCCGCCAGGTGGACGAAAGCACTGCTCGCAACTATGGGGGCGTTGGTCTGGGCCTATCGATCGTAAAACGCCTGACGGCCGCCTTGGGGGGCGTTGTGCGGGTTGAAAGTGAGCCTGGTCAGGGTAGCACATTTACGGTTACCCTACCCTATGTCAAGCCGACTATTGAGCCGGGTTCATTGGTAGAGAAAGGATAATCCAATGGAAAATAAACCGCTCGGTTATATCGTAGAGGATTATGAAGACTCGGCAAATGTCTTCAGTTGGGCATTGGAAATGGCTGGTTACGAAGTGGAAATAGCAGCAGACGGCGCGGTCGCTCAAAAGCGATTGACCGAGATTGTCCCTGACCTTATTATTTTAGACCTGCACATGCCCAATGTGCCGGGAGACGTACTTTTGCAGCAAATCCGCTCAGATAAACGTTTGTCGAAAACACGCGTTTTCCTGGCGACTGCGGATGCCAATATGGCTGCACAATTGCGCGACAAGGCGGAATTGGTCTTGCTCAAACCAATCAGCCTGATACAATTAAAAGATCTTGCCGAACGGTTTCGTCCGGATAACCAAGGGTAATCCTGCCAATTCCCACTACAAGCCAAGCACTTTCATGAATGTATCCGTCATGATGGCGGTGGCGCCCCAGAGCAACTCGCCATCATAGGGGTGATAAACAATCAGGCCGTATTTTCGACCCGGCAATAAGAATTCCCAGCGGTTGCTCTTATCGGCCAGCCATGCTAATGGCATGGTGAAGACGCGCGCCACTTCGGCGTTTTCCACGCGGAAGGCGTACGGCCAATCCACCACGCCCACCACCGGTGTGACCCTGAAGCTGGTGATGGTGACCATCGGAGCCAACCATCCGAGTACGCGCACATCTTGAGGGCATATGCCGATCTCCTCCTCGGCTTCACGCAAGGCGGTTTGTTCGGCCGTTTCTTCGCCGGAGTCGCAGGCGCCACCGGGAAAGGAAACCTGCCCCTTGTGGGTTTCGACTTTGTCCGTGCGCCGTGTGTAAAGCAGGTGCCACTCGTCCTCAAACCAAAGCAATGGAATGAGTACTGCGGCGCACTTTGGTTCTCTGTCAGGTACAGTATCGGCTTCGTTAAAGAGGTCAGCGCCAGCGTTTTGTTCCCATGCTATCCGCAGTTTTTCGGCGATGTAACTTTCTGTCAGGTTGGGAAGGCTCATAAGGGCAACACTGCTATAACGTCAGGCCGGTACGAACCCTGCCAAGCAATGGGCACGGTACGCATGGAATGGACGGCGACGAAACAAACCTGTCTCCTTGATAACTATTGAGTAACTAC
>CAZLOC010000232.1:0-6489 GCA_964560935.1 uncultured Anaerolineaceae bacterium
GCGGTTACGCGCGCACCGCATGAAGGATGTGCACTTTAGAAACCAGCATGCCCCTACGAGGTGCTTCGCAATGGGACCTTCGGCAGGCATAGGTCGCATGCTACAATAATAAAGAGAGGATGCCGCCAACACTTTTGCGGGTAATCCAACTGCTCCTTGTGATTCCCAAGCGCAGGGAAGTCATCGAGGAACGCAGCAAAGGGGAAAAGGGAGGCAAATCCTGGGACCTGTGGCTCACCCAACTGATGCTTTGAATTCATCGGTCTAATGCGAGTCTTTCCTGACACCGTACGTCAGGGCGGCGCGAGAAGCAATCCCCCGCTCGACGAGGAGGAGACATCGTCCCCTTTGGGGCTTGCTTCGCTATCGCTCGCAATGACCTGTGGGTCAACTGGTAGAGTTACTTGCCGCGACGCAGCCACCATTTCTCTACTTCCACACTAGTGAAAACAAAGACACTCAAAGCCAGGCAGGTAAGCAGTTCACCGAAAGACAACGGCACGGTCTTGAATATCCCTTGGAAAAAGGGCAAGTAAACGACCGCGATCTGAAGCGCCAGGGTCAGCAAAACGGAGCCAAGCAGGAGCGTATTCGAGAACAGTCCGATGCGGAACAATGAATCCCTTTCGGAGCGGATGGCAAGCGCATGACCCATCTGAGAAATGGTCAGGGTGGTAAAGACCATCGTCTGCCAGGTTTCGATGCCCCGGTTCCAGCCCCACAGGCCGATGCCCAGCGAAACCGCGCCCATCAACAAGCCGATGAATAGGATATGGCGCGTCATGCCGCGCGCGAACACGCTCTCCTGGGGCAGGTAAGGCGCCCTTCTCATGGTGTCTTTTTCCATGGGTTCTACCGTCAACGCCAGGCCGGGCAGCCCATCCGTCACCAGGTTGACCCATAGGATTTGCAGCGGCAGCAAGGGCAAGGGCATGCCAAAGAAGGGAGCCAGCAGCATGACCCAGATTTCCCCGGAGTTGGAGGTCATCGTATAGCGGATGAACTTGCGGATGTTGTCATAGATGCGCCGTCCCTCTTCTACGGCTGCGACGATGGTGGCGAAATTGTCGTCCAGCAGCACCATGTCGGCAGCTTCCTTGGAGACGTCCGTACCGGTGATGCCCATTGCCACCCCGATGTCCGCTTTTCTCAGTGCGGGAGCATCGTTGACGCCGTCGCCGGTCATGGCGACCACCTGTCCCTGCTCTTGAAGCGCCTGCACGATCTTGAGTTTGTGTTCCGGGGAGACCCGGGCAAAGACGGATACCTGGAGGATCTTCGACTTGAGTTCGTCCAGACTCATCTCCGCCAGTTCCCGGCCGGTCAGGGCTTTTTTATCCGTAGTGAAGCCCAATTCGCGCGCGATATGTAGCGCGGTCAACGGGTGATCCCCGGTGATCATGATCGGGCGTATGCCCGCGGAGCGGGTGTTGGCCACGGCTGTTTTGACTTCCGGGCGGGCCGGATCGAGCATCCCGATCATGCCCACGAATACCAGGCGCGCTTCCGCCTCCTTCTCGTTCCCAAGTTGCTCCCCCTCCCAGGCGCGATAGCCAACCCCCAGCACGCGCATCCCCTTTTGCGCCAGCCGGTTGTTGGCGGCCTGGACGCGTTCCATCCAGGCTTCGTCCAACGCCTCTTCGTGATCCTCGACCCAAACGCGGTCGGAGATATCCAACAAACCATCTACTGCCCCCTTGGTAAAGAGGATGTTGCCCCGGATGCCCAATGCCCCCATGTCCAGGATATCCTGCTCTAGCGAGACGCTGTGCAAGGTGGACATGCGCTTGCGTTCTGAATCGAAGGGGAGTTCTGCGATGCGCGGCAGGATCTGGTCGAGCTGGTTCTTCCAGTAGCCTGCCTGCGCCGCGGCGATGACCAGCGCGCCTTCTGTAGGGTCGCCGACAGAGGTCAATCCTTTTTCATCGTGGGGGTCTACTTCGAGCGTGGCGTCGTTGCACAGGCTGCCGCCCAGCAAAAGCAGGGAAACCGCTTTGTGTTCTCTCAAGGTCGGGTCTGCCGCTGCCCCTGCTTGCAAAGTGGGGCTGTAATTGCGTACACGTTCCTGCAAATCGATCTGGTTCCCGGCCACATCCAGGATGGTGACAGTCATCTTGTTTTCCGTGAGCGTGCCGGTCTTGTCCGAACAGATGACGGTCACCGATCCCAGGGTCTCGACGGCCGGCAGTTTGCGGATCAGGGCGTTGCGCTTCAACATCCTTTGCGCGCCCAGCGCCAGCGCAATCGTGACCACGGCGGGCAGGCCTTCGGGTACTGCCGCTACCGCCATGCTGATGGCGGTCAGGACCATCAGACGGACCTCTTCGCCGCGCAATACGCCCAATAAAAATACAACTGCGACAATACCGAGCGCAGCCAGGGCCAGGCCTCTGCCAAGCTGTTCGAGGCGGCGCTGGAGCGGCGTGGCTTCCTGCCCAACGGATTGGAGCATATTGGCGATGTGTCCCAGTTGCGTCTGCATCCCGGTCTCTGTAACCAACATGCTCCCGCGTCCATACGTGACGACCGTCCCCGTATAAGCCAGGTTGCGGCGGTCTCCCAGCGGCAGGTTTTCATCGCGTAAGATTTGATCGGTTTTCTCAACCGGCTCTGACTCTCCGGTCAGCACCGCCTCCTGGATACGTAAGTTCACAGATTCGACCAGACGACCATCCGCAGGGATCATGTTGCCGGCTTCCAGCAAGACCAGATCGCCGGGCACCAACTCGCGAGCTGAAAGTTCCAGGGTATGCCCATCCCGGCGCACCTTGACATGCGGGACTGCCATCTTCTTCAAGGCTGCCATGGCCTGTTCGGCGCGATATTCCTGGGTAAAACCGAGCAGGGCATTCAGCACGACGATGATCATGATGACGATGGTGTCGGTGTATTCATGGAGGAAAAGAGAAACGAGCGCGGCAACGATCAGGATGACGACCATGATGCCCGTCAACTGTTCCCACAGAATTTTCCAGGGGCTTATGGCGCCTTTTTCAACGAGCTCGTTGGGTCCGATCTCTTCCAGTCGCCCGGATGCAATCTCTCCAGACAACCCGTTTTGCATGTCGGTTTCTAATAGGTTAGCTGCTTCCCCTTTATCGAGAGCATGCCAGGTTTGCATTGTATTTCTCCTCTTGAAAAAATTGATCGGGTAGTGATCGATTTAAAGAAACAAACCACCACGCCCAAGCATGTGGTGGTCTCGCAGTACGCATCAGCGCAAGAGCAACCGAGAACAAAGCTCTGTCCTGACGACTGCTCTTCTTGCCTGGGCAAGCAGCTACTCCCCAGCCGAGAGAAGTGTACTACAAATCCGGTAATCGTCAACCTGACCATTTGTGAGTGGGTATGATTATAAACACAAAGGAGTAAACGAAAATCGTCCTATGGCAACTAAAAACAGAATATTGAATTCTGACCACTGAACAGCGGATGGTATAATCGCTCTGCTTTCACAGCGTGCGAATCTAAATACAAGGGAGACTGCATGAAACTCCACGAATACCAATCGAAGCAGATTTTTTCCAAGTATAGCGTTCCGATCCCAAAGGGACGTGTTGCGGCTACCGCGAGCGAGGCGAGGCAGATCGCCGAAGAGTTAGGTGGCCGCGTTGTTATTAAGTCACAGGTACTGGTCGGTGGGCGCGGAAAAGCGGGGGGCATCAAATTAGCCAAAGACCCCAACGAGGCCGAACAGCTCGCTACCCAAATCCTGGCGATGGAAATCAAAGGGTTGCCCGTACGAAAAGTGCTTGTAGACGAAGCGGCCGCCATCGAGCAGGAAATTTACCTGGGCATCACCAACGACCGTGCTGCCAGGAAACCCGTCATGATGGCTTCGGCCGCAGGCGGTGTGGACATCGAAGAGGTGGCCGTGACAACACCCGAGAAAATCATCAAAGCGCATATCGACCCGTTGCTCGGGCTGCGCGATTACCAATCTCGTGACATCGCCGCCTCCATTGATCTATCCCGCGATTACTGGCGAGATTTTGGGAAAATCGCCAAAGGCCTGTGGGAAGCTTACAAAGCCAGCGACGCGACCCTGGCCGAAATCAATCCGCTGGTCATCACCAAAGACAAGCGCCTGGTGGCGCTGGATGGCAAGATGTTGATCGACGACAATGCGCTCTTCCGCCACCCTGACCTGGTCGAGATGCGCGATACCGACGAAGAAGCCCCGTCCGAGACCGAGGCGCGCAAATATGGACTGTCGTTCATCAAACTGGACGGCAATATCGGCTGCATGGTCAACGGCGCGGGACTGGCTATGACCAGCATGGATGTCATCAAGCTGTTTGGCGGCGAGCCCGCCAATTTCCTTGACATTGGCGGCGGCGCGAGCGCGGACAAAGTAGCCGCAGCCATGCGCATCATCCTTGAAGACTCGAACGTCAAAGCTGTGCTGTACAACATCTTCGGCGGCATCACCCGCTGTGACGAGGTCGCCAAAGGCATCCTGGCTGCGATGGAAGAAGTCAAGCCAAAAGTGCCGATGGTCGTGCGCCTGGTAGGCACCAATGCCTTGGAAGGCCGCGCCCTGCTGGCAAATGCCAACATGATCACCGCTGAAACCCTGGCCGACGCCGCGCAAAAGGCTGTGGCAGTTGCCAAAGGAGCGTAAGTCATGGGCATATTAGTCAACAAAAACACCCGCCTTTTGGTGCAGGGCATCACGGGCAACGAAGGGCTCTTCCACACCACGCACATGGTCGCTTATGGGACCAACGTGGTTGCAGGCGTGACGCCCGGCAAAGGCGGCGAATGGGTGCTGGAAGGCAAGGTGCCGGTATTCGATTCGGTCAAGCTGGCGGCTGAAGCAACGGGAGCAAACGCCTCGGTCATTTTCGTTCCGGCGCGCTTCGCGGCTGACGCCATGTTCGAGGCCGCGGACGCGGGCATCCCGCTGATCGTCTGCATCACCGAGGGCGTCCCCGTCCAGGATATGATGCGCGTGCGCAATTATCTCGACCAGAAGGGCGTGCGCCTGGTCGGTCCGAACTGTCCCGGCTTGCTGACCCCCGGCGAAGCCAAGGTCGGCATCATCCCCGGCGACATCGCCATCCCGGGCAGCGTGGGCGTGGTCTCGCGCTCCGGCACATTGACGTACGAAGTGCTGTACGCGATGAAGAACCTGGGGATGGGCGCCTCGACCTGCGTGGGCATCGGCGGCGACCCGGTCAACGGTACGAACTTCATCGACGTGCTGGAAATGTTCGAGTATGATCCGCAGACCGAGAAGGTCATCATGATCGGCGAGATCGGCGGCACGGATGAAGAGAAGGCCGCAGAATACATTTCGGCCAAGATGACCAAGCTGGTGGCCAGCTTCATCGCCGGGCAGACCGCGCCTCCCGGCAAGCGCATGGGACACGCGGGCGCGATCATCGAAGGCGGCGCAGGCACGGCTGCCGATAAGATCAAAGCGCTCAAAGCCGCTGGCGTGCGTGTGGCGAAACACCCGGAAGAGATACCGACACTTCTTAAATAGTCCAATTGGTCTAACAGGTCTGACAAGTCCGACATATTGGACTCGTCAGACTAAGTGACATGTAAGACTTTTAAACGCGAGAGCCGCCCTCTGCTAACAGAGAACGGCTCTGCGATTATAATCTATTGTGTCATTGCGAGGAGGGCGAAGCCCGACGAAGCAATCTCCACTTTCATGAAGAAATGAGATTTCTTCGCCCCTCGGTTTCGATACTCCGCTTCGCGGTACTCAACCAGCGGGGCGCGCAATGACAGCTTGAATATTACTTATGAGCGTCGATGTACTTGACCGCGCCACCCACAGTCGTGATCGACTGGGCGTCTTCGTCCGAGATTTCCGCGCCGAACTTGTCCTCGAAGGCCATGATCAACTCGACCAAGTCGAGCGAATCGGCTTCCAGGTCATCGCGGAAA
Organism: uncultured Anaerolineaceae bacterium; assembly: GCA_964560935.1. Classification (GTDB taxonomy): domain Bacteria; phylum Chloroflexota; class Anaerolineae; order Anaerolineales; family Villigracilaceae; genus JAABUE01. The sequence continues at coordinate 5,905 of CAZLOC010000232.1, forward strand.
CTGGCTTCCATCGTCACCTTGCCCTCGTCCACGCCGAGCAAATCCACAATGATCGCCTTCACCTCAGTATACGTATCAGACATAATGATCCTCCAGAATTGATTTCTACAGTTTTTGGCTGGCCTATTGTAATCCGATTGGCAAGCGTGTCAAGCCAGCTATCTTCCCCTAACGGGGACTCACTAGACAGGAACACTGCCCTATGTCAAAAGTTGCGCCGAAGCCCGCCCCAATCGAAGAGCGAAAATCCGACCACATCAAGATCAATCTGGAACGGGACGTCCGCTCTGCATTGACCACCGGGCTCGAGAACTATCACTTTGTCCACGAGGCCCTGCCCGAACTGGACCTGGAACGTATCGACACCAGTCTGAGCCTGTTCGGGGTAAAACTGGCCGCTCCTATCTTGATCAGTTCCATGACCGGTGGGACAGAGGAAGCCGGGGAGATCAACCAGCGACTGGCCGAAGCCGCGCAGGAAGTGGGTGTAGCCATGGGAGTTGGCAGCCAGCGCGCCGCGCTCGAACACCCCGAACAAACCCCCACCTTCGCCATCACCCGCAAGGTCGCGCCCGATATTCTGCT
>CAZLOC010000233.1:0-6472 GCA_964560935.1 uncultured Anaerolineaceae bacterium
GAGACTCAGGATCAACTGGTTAGGATGTCCGCAAGTGATATCCTGCCAGCTTTGCAAGACCGAGTTGTTTTGGATGAGTTCCACGCTCAACGCGCCGCTGCCGGAACAATTGAGCACGACGGAGACAGTCGTTTGTTGCCCGGATTGCCCGTCAAGCCTGAACTGAACCCAGTCTTCCGGGTCGCCTGCGGGAGAGGATATGTCGCTGTTGTAATTGAACGAGCGCACAGAGGTCTTTGAGAGCGCGATACTGACGGCAGGCGACTGGGTCGAATCGCCGTCTTCGAAAGCAGTTGCCAGAGATAGCGTTGGCGACGGTGATGAGACTGCCGCGCTTCCGGCTGCGACGGTTGGGCCTGCTCCCGCTTCAGGAGCCGTGGTAACGGTCGAGACATTTCCTGTTGCCTGCTGCTGCGCCTGACTGTTGAAGACTGGCACATTTTCCGTGTTCGTTGCCTGCACGAACTGCGCCGTGACCCAGCCGGTCCCATTGGGGCTCTGAGGGTAAACGATCAACCACCAGCCGCTGGTGGGGTCCTTGCCTACGATCTGCACTTTGGCAAAGATTTCGACCGTTCCTAATAGGTTACCGTCCGCGGAGGGGGCGCTGCGCACGTTGAGCTGGGAAATGGTTTGCCCTTCAGCGGGAACCACAACGGGCGTGACGGTAGCCGGTTCCAGCGTTGGCGAGGGACGCGGAGTTTGCGTCGGCGGCAGGGTGGCTGTGATGATGACAACCGGCGACGGCGTCGCTGTATCCGGCAGGGTCACTTCTGCGCTGCAGGCTGTGCTCACGAAGAGCACGAGAATAAAAGTGGAAAGCAAAAGGGCTTGCAAAGAATTTCGTTTCACAGGCCTATTGTACCCAAGAATATGAGGTAACTGAGGGTGATGATTGGCGAAAATTACATCTAACCGGATGGCATCTCGAAATATACCAGCCAAACCTTAAAAATTGTGACAATATTCTCAAACCTATTGAAATTGAGTCGTGAGTATTGTATACTTACTTTGTAAGTTTATTGAATTTACAAAGTAAAGGTTAATATGACGCCTGCAAAAGCCACCCATCAACAAACCAAACAACGCAACCGTGACCTTGTCCTGAAAATGATTTTCGAGCACGATGCCATCAGTCGAGCCGAAGTAGCGCGTGTGACTAAATTGACACGCGCCACTGTCTCGGATATGGTTGCCAATCTGATCGAGGAAGGACTGGTCGAAGAAGTTGGCTATGGCGAATCCATTGGCGGCAAGGCTCCAATCCTGCTGAGCCTGGTTGCTAACTCCCGTTACCTGATTGGCTTAAATTTGGCGCAGGATAAGTTTATTGGCTCGGTGGTCAATTTGCGGGGAGAGATCAAAGAGACGGTCGAATTCCGCGTCAACGACAGTGACGGAGAGCAAGCCCTGCAACTGGTTTACCGGATCCTGGATCAGTTAACCAGAAATGAATGGAGGCCACTGGTCGGTATTGGCGTCGGCACACCCGGCCTGGTCAACACGCAGGAAGGAATTGTAATTAATGCCGTCAATCTTGATTGGCAGGATTTACCATTGGCCCATTTGCTCGAATCACGTTATGACCTGCCGGTTACAGTTCTAAATGACAGCCAGGCAACGGCAATCGGCGAATTCGTTTACGGAGGAAACCATCAATTCGAAAGCAATCTCATTGTAGTTACCGTTAAACATGGCATCGGTGCCGGGATTCTGATCAACGGACGTTTATTCCAGGGGGACGGGGGCGGCGCGGGTGAAATCGGCCACGTAGTGGTTCAGGAGAATGGAGCACTTTGCCGCTGTGGAAAACAGGGTTGTCTGGAAGCTATTGCCAGTGCCAGGGCAGTTGTCCAACGTGCTATAGCTCTAGCCCCCGAATACAGCCATTCCGCACTAGCGAAAAATCTCCAGAACATTTCGCTTGATGCGATTAAATCGGCCTGGCAGGCAAATGACGCACTCGCCCGGCGAGTTATGTCGGACGCAGCCCATTACCTGGGAATATCTATGGCAAGTTTAGTAGGTGCATTGAACATTCAAAAGATCGTCTTGAGTGGTGATATGGCAACGTTTGGCGTATCCTGGCTTCGGTCTGTTCAAGAATCGATGACCCAGGCCTCGCTGACCAGAATGGCACAAGACACGAAACTCGAATTGGGTGCTTTAGAGTTCAAAGCCTGCATTCTGGGCGCATCAGCTTTTATGCTGCTTGAAAATTACAACTTGCTATTTACGCAAACTACGGATTAGGACAAATCAAATGTCCGCCCACATAGAACTCATCTCTCCCAAAATCATTCCGTTTCTGGATGAAGGCTTTTGCCCGGCGATCCTGGCGAATCGAAATTTCCGGGCGCAGGTAGGGCGCATTGGGGCCCCGCTGGTCATCGGTCTGGAACGCAGCGGAGGGGAGTTCTCCCGGTTCGAGACAACTGTCTATCCGGAAAATCATCTGCAGACGGATGCGAATTTCCAGTACATCGAGCGGCTGCTTAAGTTCCTGCTCTGGCAGCGCGGCGGGTTCCGTGTCTATATCGGTGGACCGCGGGAGATCGGTGAACATATTCGTACATTTTATGCGCCTAACGGTCCACGCAAGTTTGACTATCACTTCATGGGCGAGCAGGTGTATGAGCAGACGTTTGAAGTGGTTTCCTGCAATGCGGATGAAGTGCCCGCTTCGCACGAGACCGGGAAACTGCTCGGACGCAATTTGAATGGTTCCCGCGTCGGGTTTGACCTGGGCGCCTCGGACCGAAAGGTGAGCGCCGTCGTGGATGGAAAGGTAGTCTACAGCGAAGAGGTAATCTGGGAACCGCGCAAGCACACCGACCCCGATTATCACTACCGGGAGATCATGTCCGCTTTGAAAACGGCGGCAGGCAGAATGTCCCGGGTGGACGCGATAGGCGGCAGTTCGGCCGGGATTTACATCGATAACCGTCCGATGGTGGCGTCGCTGTTTCGTAGCATTCCAAAGGAACGTTTTGGCGAAATCAAGAGCTTGTTCCTGCGCATCCGGGACGAGATGGGCGTACCGCTGGAAATCATCAATGATGGCGACGTGACCGCCCTGGCCGGTTCGATGTCGCTGGAAGATAACGGCATCCTGGGCATTGCGATGGGCTCCAGCGAAGCAGCGGGTTATGTGGACATGAACGGGCACATCACCGGCTGGCTGAACGAACTGGCCTTTGCGCCGATCGATTACAGCCCGACCGCGCCCGTTGAAGAGTGGTCCGGAGATATTGGCTGTGGGGCTTCGTATTTTTCGCAGCAATGTGTATTCCGGCTGGCTCCCAAAGCCGGGATTGAAATCCCTACCGACCTGACCGATGCGGATCGATTGAAATTCGTGCAGGAAAAACTCGAAGCCGGGCATGAGGGCGCGCTGAAGATCTGGCAAAGCATGGGCGTATATCTGGGCTATGGCCTGGCGCACTACGCCGATTTTTATGACATCAAGCATATCTTGATTTTGGGCCGCTGTACATCTGGGTGCGGCGGAGATTTGATTTTGGAGGGTGCAAAAGAAGTTTTGCGAACTGAGTTCCCTGAGTTGGCCGAGCACATCCACATCCAATTGCCGGATGAGAAAAGCCGCCGGGTTGGACAGTCTATTGCGGCAGCGAGTTTGCCGATGGTGTAAATCACGTGCCCTCACCCTCGCCCTCTCCCAAAGGGAGAGTGGACTCCCTTCCCCCAGCGGGGGAAGGGTTGGGGATGAGGGAGAACAGGATTTTTATGAAATTTTATCTCGACACTGCCGAAATTTTTGTTCCCGACAACCTGCCGGTGGAAGAAGCGCTAACGCGCACCACGCATTTGTGCATTGCCGCCCATCAAGATGATATTGAGATCATAGCCGCCGGGCCGATTTTGGAATGTTTCCAGCGCGATGACAAGTGGTTCACAGGCGTGGTCGTGACCGATGGCCGCGGTTCACCGCGCAACGGGATGTATGAGAAATACAGCGACGAAGCAATGCGCCTGGTGCGCTTCAAGGAACAACGCAAGGCGGCGGTCGTCGGTGAATACGCTGCCCAGATTATGCTGGACTATCCCAGTAAGGTTGTGAAAGATGGCAGCAGCGCATTTCCTGTGGAGGATATTCTTGCCATCTTGAAAGAAACCCGTCCACAGGTGGTTTTCACGCACAACCTGGCCGACAAACACGAAACACACGTTGCAGTTGTGCTGAGAGTTGTCACTGCCATCCGCAGCCTGCCTGAAAACGAACGCCCGCAAAGGCTATATGGCTGCGAAGTCTGGCGTGACCTGGATTGGATGGTCGACAGCGATAAAACAACCTTTGACCTGTCACAGCGGGAAAACCTGCAGGCGGCCTTGCTGGGCGTGTACGACTCACAGATCAGCGGTGGCAAGCGCTATGACTTGGCCTCGCTGGCGCGCCGACGAGCCAATGCCACGTATTTTGCTTCACATGATGTTGACGATGCTGTTGGGTTGAGCTATGCAATGGACCTTACAGCGCTGATCGCAGATCCAGAACTGGATATTCAGAATTATGTTCAAGATTTTATCGATCGTTTTGCGCAGGATGTCGAAGCTTTGATAACTCGTGTATTGTAAAAGAAGGATTACACAGTGAAATGGAGGAAGCCCGACTTATTTTCGGTATCTTTTCGCGAACTGCGTAAATTAAAAAAATAAATAATTGGAAAGGAGGTGACGTCAAGCGGCAAGTAATAAAGCACGCAGGCCATCTAACTCAAAAAAGGACAGAAAGATGACCTGCGCGACATTCCAGGATGAGCCGTACTCATCCCGGGACAATTGTAAGTTCTTAAACTAAGAATTTCAAGGAGAGAGAAAAATGCGTACCAAATTGTTCGTTTTACTGATGCTCGTTAGCATCGTGTTGAGTGCCTGTGGCGGCGGTCAGGTACAGGAACCGGCTGCTCCTGAAGCTCCGGCTGAAGAACCTGCTGCCCCTGCTGCTACCGAAGCCCCGGCGGCGGAACCCGCCATGGAACCTGTAACCCTGAAAATTTACCTGCTGGACTACACCCCCGATACCATCGCCTGGCTGAAGGATGAGATCAATCCTGCATTTGAAGCTGCTCACGAAGGCGTGACCGTTGAAATCACCGAGGGTTCCTGGTCTGGCTGGGATACCACTTTCAGCGGTTTCTTTGCGGCTGGCGAAGGCCCCGACATCATCAACCTGGGTTCTGAAATGAATACCCTCTACGGCGAAAGCCTGGCCGATATGGATGCCTACCTGGGTGAAGCTGCCTGGCCTGATATTGCCAACTTCGGTCCCGCGCTCGAAAATGCCAAGTACCAGGGCAAATTACGCGGTCTGCCCATCTTCACCGCCCCGCGTTATGTTTTCTGCCGTACGGACCTGATGGAAGCCTCTGGCTGGACCAGCGGCACACCGCAGAACTTTGCCGAATGGGTAGATTTTGCCGGTACTGCGTCCGTCATTGATCCGGGGACCAACTCGCTGACCCAGCAGGCGCTCGTCCCGGTGGACGCCGGTTCGATGGCCGACTGGCAGTGGTGGCTGCTCGCCTACTATTCCTTGGGCGGCGAATTGTATAAAGCCGATGGCTCCCCGAACTTCGATTCCCCCGAAGCTCTGGCAACCACCCAGTTCATGCTCGATATGCGCCAGGCCACTTATGGTCCCGCCGCGAATGCGGTAGGCGCTCTCCCCGCCGGGCAAGGCTCCGTGATCGATGTCAATGATGAGACCCAGAAAGACAACGGCGCAGTCTGCCTGGCGCACTCCGGCTGGGCTGCTCCTGCTTTCGATCGCCCGATCTGGGAAAATGTCAGCATCGACCCGTTCTTCGGTGATCCCGAAAACTTCCCCAACAGCAAACCGGTCGTCCTGGCCTTCAATGACTGGCTGGCCGTAGCCGATTACAGTCCCAACAAGGAACTGGCTGCCGAGTGGCTCAAGCTGGCCTTCAGCAAAGAAGCTAACAACAAATGGAACGAGACCATGGGCCTGATCCCTGCCCGCAATGATTCCCAGTATGGCTACGTGGTCGAATCCCCGCAGTTGAAGCGCGAAGCCGAACTGGCTGCAGAGTACGGCGTTGGTTTTGCTGGCATCGAGGAAGCCGCCAAGCTCTCCACCATCATGCAAGATGCCTTGGGCAAACTCATTACCGAGGAGCTCACTCCCGAAGATGTCGTGGCAAAAATCCAGGAAGATTACTCGACCGCTTTGGGCAAGTAATACTTGAGCAAGTTAATGATAAAGTTGGATGGGGAGCCTTCTCCATCCAACTTATTTTAAGGACATAAGAAAAATGTCACCCTGAATACTATGACTCTGTCAAGGCCTTTTTGAGAAGCAAAGGCTGAACGGAGCGATAGTTCGGGATGTAAGGTGAATTGGAGCAAAGCGAAGGGTCTCCCGCGCTACGCGCGGGAATTCCCTTCGGCCCGCACTCAGGGCGGGCTTCACTCCCTACGGTCGTTCACGCGT
>CAZLOC010000234.1:0-6428 GCA_964560935.1 uncultured Anaerolineaceae bacterium
ACCTGGGAGGCGATAGAACATGCCGGTCCCGGCCAATACGACGAGGCCTATCTCGACTACCTGCGTGCGATCGTCGAAAAAGCGGGCGAGCACGGCTTCACGCTCTTCATCGACCCGCACGAGGACGTCTGGAGCCGCTTCACCGGCGGCGATGGCGCGCCCGGCTGGACGCTGGAAGCGGTCGGCTTGGACATGACCCGCTTCGCCGAGACCGGCGCGGCGGTCGTCCACCAGACGCACGGCGACCCGTTCCCGCGCATGATCTGGCCGACTAACAACCATAAGCTGGCTGCCGCCACCATGTGGACGCTGTTCTTCGGCGGGAATGACTTTGCCCCGCAGACCAAAATCGAGGACGAACCCGCCCAGGACTACTTGCAGCGTCATTACATCGCGGCCATCCAGCAAGTGGCGGAGCGATTGAAGGACTTCGAACATGTGCTCGGCTACGACACACTCAACGAACCCGCAGCGGGATTCATCGGTCTTTCTACGCTCGAGGCTGCTCCCTGGCGCCTGAAAATCGGACCGACCCCCACGCCATTCCAGTCCATGCTCCTGGGCGCGGGCCTCCCGCAGGAGGTAGACTTCTACGAGTTGAAAGCCACCGGCCCAAAGAAGGTGGGCAAACAAGTTGTGAACCCGAATGGGCTGTCTGCCTGGCGCGAGGGGCATGGCTGCATCTGGCGACAGCATGGCGTCTGGGATATCGTTGACAGCCAGCCGCGTTTGCTACGCCCTGATTACTTTGCCTGTGTAAACGGTCGCGCAGTCAATTTCAACCAGGATTATTTCCGTCCGTTCGCCAACCGTTTTGCGCAGGCCATTCGTCAGGTGGATCCGGATGCGATCATCTTCGTGGAGGCCGAGCCCGAAAAGGAGCAACCAGCCTGGGGTGAGTCCGATGCGCGGGACATTGTCTCGGTCCCGCACTGGTATGACGCTTATGTGCTCATGCTCAAGGACTTCCATCCCTGGCTGGGCGTCGATTCGCATGTGGGCAAGCTGGTTATCACGCCCTGGCGCATTCGAAAGAGTTACGCGGAACAGATCGAACGCTACAAGCGCCAGGCTATGGAGAAGATGGGCGGCGTGCCGACCGTGATTGGCGAGACTGGCATCGCCTTTGATCTGCAAGACAAACATGCTTACAAAACAGGCGATTTTCGTACCGCCATCCGCGCGATGGACCGCACCCTGCGCGCCATGGACGATGCCCTGGTGAGCTACACGCTCTGGAACTACACGTCCGATAACGCCAACAACCGTGGCGACCTATGGAATGATGAAGATTTGTCCATTTTCAGCCGTGACCAGCAGAGCGACCCGGAAGATATCAACTCCGGCGGGCGCGCATTGGAAGCAGTTGTACGTCCGTATGCCAGCAAGACCGCCGGAGAGCCGCTCAAAATGTCCTTCGATTTACGGCGCAAACGGTTTGACTTCGAATTCCGGCATGACCCCGCAGTCAACGCTCCAAGCGAGATTTTTGTCCCCAATTTTCAATATCCATGCGGTGTCCGTGTTAAGCTTTCAGATGGGTCATTCGAGCACGATAAAGAGCGACAGGCGTTGATATACAAACACACGATGCATCAACGGGTGCATTGCGTGCGTATCGAGCCAGATGAGGGCTAGAAATATCTGGTTATACTCAGTACTTCACGAAAGTCAAAAGAGGTCCCGAAAACAGGGGTGCGGGCGTTCGCCCGCACCCCTGTTTTCGGACATTTCTCAGACATTTCGTGATCTACTGATACTGCTTGAGGTAAAAGGATCATTTCTTCGGGCAGCGCTTCGGCTCTTCCCAGTTGCCTTCGAAGCCCTGTGCGGTCCAGCAGGTGTTGTCCACAGCATATAATTTCTTGAGCGGGTAGTCCACACCGCCTTTGATGGGCGAGCCGGCATCCTCTTCGGTGAAGCGATCCACGTAATCCAGGTCAGCGATTTCCTTCAAGCCTGCATCCGCGATGACGCCGAACATGAAGCGGTTCTCCGTCAGCCCGCGTTTGAAGGCAAACTGCACGGTGGCGTTCTTGCCAGCGTTCACACGCACCCAGGCCAGGTCGGGGTCGTCGTCATCCGGTCCGCGCCCGCCGTCGAAGATGATCTTGTTATACCCATCGCCGGGCAGCGGCGCATCCGATTTTTCGGCAGACAGGCCACCCGTATCGTGATCGGTATCCCGCACCACCTGGACATTGTCCGTGCTCCACTCCACGCTGTAAGGCGGGCGGGCGATGATAATGTAATCGCCAAAGCCATCCGCATCCAGGTCCAGTTCTACTCCATACTGAATGCCAATTTCGTTGTTTGGGTTCGCGCCGACCAGGGCAATCGAAACGTAGTAGAACTTCTCGTCCATGCTCAGGTTGTAACTGGCGATATCCAGATCGGGGAGATAACTCATATCCTGCATAAAAGGACGTTCGAAGAGATTGATATCGTAGGAGTCCCCGTAGGGTGCGCGCTGCTCCGCGGCGGTGTCCACGCAGACAACGTCATAAATCAACTTGCCCAATTTCACAGATGCGGGCGGAACAAACACGTGTGAAACCGTGGGCGTTAGCGTGGGCAATTCTTCGGTCGGTGAAGGGGTCGCGGTCGCAGTGGACAGGTGAGGTTGTGTGGCGGTCGCCAACGCTTCGGGAGCCTCTGTGATGGGTTGGGCTTCTGGCTGTTCGGGCGGGTTCCCCAGGACTCCCGGCAGGCTACAGGCTAACACAGCCAGGAGAAGCGATGCGCCAAATAAAAAGATGGGCTTATGCTTGGATGTTTTCATGGGCTTTCCTGAACCTGATCAACCGATTTCGCACAACGAAAGCCGACGTACGCACCGTAATAGCCCGGGTCCAGTGAGAAGCGTGTATCGGCGCGGGCGTTCCCGGCATTGCCGCCGAATGTATGCCATGATCCGCCACGCGCAATCCGCTTACCAGACTTGGTCAAATCTTCACGGCCGTCCGCGGCGCTGTAGGGATAGAATTTGAACAAGGTGCTGGTCCATTCCCAGACATTGCCCGCCATGCCGTAAACGCCATACGGGCTTTGGCTCTTGTCGTATTGGTCCACCGGGGTTGTATCGCCTACACAACCCGCCAGGTTTGCGTAGGAACAGTCGATGATCGGGGTTCCCCAGGGATAAATGCGTTCATCCGTGCCGCGCGCGGCTTTTTCCCATTCGGCTTCCGTGGGCAGGCGCGCGCCTCTCCACTCGCAATAGGCTACCGCCATGGACCAATCAACATAGAGCACAGGATAATTGGCAAAGACCGGATTGTTGTAGTATGTAGAGCGTGTTACAGATCCCGAGCTTCGTGATCGCCTGCATTCAACGGCATACGCACAGGCATCGTACATCTCGTTAGTGACTTCATATTTATCGATGTAGAATGCTTCCACGTAAACGGTGTGGGAAGGACGCGATGCCGCGTCGCCAGTTTCATCGCTTCCCATGGTGAATTCTCCCGCAGGGATGAAGCGCATAGGAACTTTCTTGCTATCCTCGATTTCGTCCGGGAAGGGTGTTTCGGCGGGCAGAGGCGTGAAAGTAGGCTCACTGGTCGGCTGGTTCGTTTCAGTGGGCGGAATGGCTGTCGGCGAGGGCGGGATTGCGCTTGGCGAAGGTAACGCTTGTTGCGTAGGAGGCGCGCCAATGGAAAGTATTCCAGGGTTGGTATATAGCAACCAGCAACCGCCTATAGCGCCAAGTAGAACCAGTGTGCCGATCACCGCAATCGCAATGGCCGGAAGCGTCCATCTCTTGCGCCCAGGGAAAGTAGTTGGCGTGGGCTGTCCTTCTACCCTGCCCGTCATTTGTTCACGCAGTTGTTCCGTGTTGATGGTTGAGGCGGAAACTTTCTTACCGGCCAGTAAATTCTCCAACTCCTTAACAAAAACGTGCATGTCCGCATAGCGATTGGCCGGATCTTTGGCAAGCGCCTTAAGCAAAACTGATTCGATATCTTTCGGTAAGTCTGGAATATAACTTGTTGGCAGCGGTAAAGGTTCACTGGCCTGTTTGAACAGGACGCCCGCCGGAGTATCGGCAACGTACGGGCGGTGGCCGGTGATCATTTCGTACAGAACAACCCCCAATGAATACAGATCGGATTGTGCAGTGGCTTCACCCGTCCATTGCTCGGGCGCCATGTAATCGGGCGTCCCAAGCCCGGTACCGGAACTGGTTATGGTGGTTGTCTCTTTTTCCTTGTCCCCGAATATCTTGACCAGCCCAAAATCTGTCAACATGGGCTCCCCATTTTCGGTCATCAAAACATTGGATGGCTTTACGTCACGGTTGATAATATTGCGAGCGTGGACATATTCCAACGCCCGTGCGATGGGCAGGAGCAGTTGTATCGCATCGCGCCAGGGGATCGGGCTGCCAAGCCGCTCTTTGAGCGTGCCGCCGGGTAGATATTCCATCACCAAATATGGCGCGCCCTCGAACTCGCCATAGTCGATCACGCCAACGATGTTGGGATGCGAAAGTCCGGCGACCGACTTGGCTTCGCGCTCGAAACGCTTCAGGATCATTTCCATTTCATCAGGCGAAAAGACTTCACGCCGGATTACTTTGATTGCTACTTGGCGTTCAAGGCGGGTATCATCGGCCTTATAGACGGTCGCCATACCGCCTGATCCAAGCAGTTCAAGGATTTGATAACGCTCGAGTTTTCGCCCAATCAACCCAGCAGACATGGTGTTTTCCCTTTTTGACGATCCTCATAGATCCTGTCACCCAACCCAGGCGTCGTACGTACGCGCACACCTTTAGAGTCTTGATCGACCCGGTTGGATTTGACCCGAATCACACGCTAATCCCGATGATTTCCCTTTTTTGATCAAAATTATAACCCTATTTGGCAAGACTCGTTATGAACATCGGGTCTTGTCACGACTTTAACATAGTCATTTGTCTACATAGGTATGTCATGCTGATGGGTGTTCGCTGCCCCGAAGCATCTCCGTCACGGTGTAGCAGGGTGATGTAATTCTAGTAGTCTTGTTGTAAATTATGGGCGCTACTGCCGATACGCATGGTAGTTTGCATGGCAGGAGGAAATAGCTCACCAAATTCAAAAAAGGAGTGCCCGATGTAAGACTCGGACACTCCTTTTTGAATTGATCGAGAAAACGAAGTGGTTAGAAAACTAATTCGCTGAAGTTTCTTGCACTCTGAGATCGCGTAGAAAGGTTTCGCTTCGGTTGTTGTGATGTAGCCATGTGGCCACCTTTTCCGCAACCTCAAAATACGCCAACGACGGCTTACAGCTAGGATCGTACTCCGTGACAGGCATTTTGGCTGTCACCGCCTCCTGGGCTTTCACAGAGCGAGGGATGATTCCTAGAACGGGATGATCCACCGAGTCCAATACTTCTAAAATACGGTTGTGCTCCTTGGTGCGGCCATCAAATTGCACGACCAGGATGCCTAACAAATCTATATCAGTATTCAGCCTTTCGGTTTTGACGCGGTTGAGTGTATTTAGAAACAAGTTTACGCCCCATAAGTCAGCTTCCGCGGGCAAGCTGGGGATGATCACGCCATGCGCTGCCACCACGCCGTTTGCTGTCAACATCCCTATGCTGGGCGGGCAATCGATCAGCACCACGTCATAACCGACCAGGCTTTCGAGTGCATTCCGCAGCAGGGTTTCCCGTCCCCATCTTTGGACTAGACCCAGTTCAGAAGCAGACAGGCGTAAATGGCTGGGGGCCAAGCTCAAGCAATCGCGGACAGGTTGGATAATTTCCTGGAGCGTTAAGGTGCCTTCCTGTGCTCCTCCAAGAACTTCGGCCAGGCTTTTTCTATCTACGTTCACCCCGAACATCTGCGTCAGACTGGCCTGGGGATCCAAATCAACCAACAGTACGTTCCAGCCCTGAGTCGCCAAAACAGCGCCCAAAGCTGCGGTCGTGGTTGTCTTGCCAACACCGCCTTTTTGGTTGGTAATCGCAATGTTGTTCACACCTCAATCTTACGTTAGCGCCTCCCGCGAGTCAACTAACATATTTGTAAGGCAAGGATGGTACATTTGTAAGGGCAAAGCTTGTAAATTTTCTTGCTTGCCATGATTGATCTGGGGCTTCAAATTTATGCCGATCGGGGTATGTGTTAGGAGTTGTCTCCATTGCTCTCGATACGGCTCTCAGCTTGGGCGCCGACCACTTGACCTTTACGCTGGCGGTCGTCATTGGGCAGCCACCGGTTTCCTGACGCCCGTTGGCCCCAAAGCAAAAGTGTTGGTCTTTGGCTCAGGTGGATATAAGTTCTTTGATTATGCCCGCGTCGGCGCATTGCTGACCGTCTTCCTGTTCATTGCATCCATGATTGCATTGCCAGTCTTTTTCTCGCTGTATCCATAAAGGATAGTCTCCCCCTTCGGTGTGGTTTGTTTTTGAACCGCAAAGAGCGCGCATCG
>CAZLOC010000235.1:0-6394 GCA_964560935.1 uncultured Anaerolineaceae bacterium
TTGAGAAGCTACCCAATGCGCGCGGGGAAGCCATGCCCATTTGCGGACACGTGCCGCACCAATGTCACGCGCTCGATTTCAATAATAAAGTCTTTGGCTTTTTAGATTCCCTGAAAAGCTAGTGCCCGAACAAGGTACTTCTGATTGAGGATTTCCCTTTGCATACTGTATTTTCATCAATCATTATCATGCTGTCCGGGTACTGGAATTCTATCCCCGCTCTTCACTGTAAACCACAATACGGTTTTTTCCCTTTTGTTTGGCTTGATAGAGCGCCTGGTCCGCTTTTTGGAGCAGTACTTCTCCAGATGAACCATGACCGGGAAACGCGGCAATCCCTATCGATACACTGATACTGACTTTTTTGTTCTTATAAACAATATAATGTTTGGCGATGCTTTCTCGCAATTTTTCTGCCCTTTCAAGGGCAATCTCCACAGCTACATTACTCAACACTACAACAAACTCATCCCCGCCGTAACGGCAGGCGATATCCCCGGCACGGATACACGATTGTAATACCTCTGCAATATGTACCAGGAAATCATCTCCAGCCTTATGACCATATTTATCATTGATGTCCTTGAGATGGTCACTATCTATCATCAGGATTGCCAGCGATGTTCTGGAACGCCTCGAACGGGCAAATTCCACTTCCAACATTTCTTGAAGGTAACGACGGTTGAATAAATTGGTCAACGAATCTCGCACAGCCAGTTCTTTTAATTTTTCCTGCAGCAATTCTATTCGTTCGATCTGTAACTGCAACAGTTGATTGGCATTCCGTAGTTCGACTTCTGTTTTTCTGCGGAAATTGATCTCTTTCTGAGCTTTTTCGAAAAGCCAGGCATTTTGCAATGCGACCGATGCAAGATCAGCAAATCGTTTTAAGATTGACACATCCTCTTTCGAAAATTCAATCTCGTTTTCAAAGTCTTGCGCCACCCCAAAAACGCCAACAACCCTGTCTTTCAACCATAAGGGCAATCCAACAATGGCTCGAATTACACCGTAACGAAAACCGATATTCCGTCCAGGCCATTTATCATAATCAGCAATGACGAGGGGGGTTCCCGTCTCCCAAACGGTTCCAGAAACACCATCCCCCCGCTTAACTTTGTACCCAAGAGTCTCTTCCAGAACGCCAGTCCCAACCACAGGCACCAATTCGTCTGCTTCCTCAACCAGGATATCCAGATAACCGTGCGGGGTTCCAAGCAACTTGCATGCACGCTCGACAATGTTTTTAAGGACAACAGTGAATTTCAGGCTTGAATGCAAATCAAAGGTGGTCTCCTGCAATGCCGTCAGGATCGCATTCTGGTTTCTTAGCACAGCCTCCCGATGTGATTGGTCAAGGTCGCGCACTATCATAATTCGCCCCAGAAGACTGCCGTCTGAAGCATTGATGGATGAAACCTTAAGCTCGGCATAAAAAGTCTGTCCATTGGCGCGACTCAAGCTGGCTTCTTTCCGCCCATCTGCTAGAAGCTCATCAAAATTTACCGGGAAGGATTGACGAGGAAACACCTCATCAGCCGTCTTGCCCACTGCATCGGCTTGCTTTATTTTGAGCAACTCCTCCCCAGCCGGATTGACCCCAATAATTTGATTGTGGTGATCGAGAATGATGATTGCTTCAGGAAAGTCTTGAAATGGGTTGTCCATATCAGGGTACAACTATGGCCGGTAACACTAAACAACAAAATACCATAAACAATATTATACTTGTTAACTTTATTTGAAGCTGGGTTCTCTAGGATTTGCCGCGAAAAGGGCCGGAAATTCCCAAAGAGACTGAAGTTGTCATACGGAAGGGATTTTTGGCACCTAAATACGCTATCACGCTGTGAGCTTCCAGGTACGAATATTTTAAGGTAAATCACCCATTCGTCCTCTTGAATTGATTATCCAAATGTGCTAAAATTTGGTTCGTCAATCGCTATATATACGGGGACGCAGAGCTAAAACGCCCATATATGGCGGCAACAAACGTTCTAGTTATGGAGTGACCCATATATGCGGTGTCCGTACTGTCAACACGACAACTCTCAAGTGCTCGATACGACTCACGACAGCCAGGGCGGCATCCGCCGCCGCCGGGAATGCCTGGATTGCGGACAGCGATTCAGCACCTATGAGCGCGCTATCCTATCCACACCTCTGCTGATCAAGCAGGACGGCGCCCGCGAAGAGTTCGATCGCGAGAAATTGGCGCGCGGCGTGCGTATCGCCTGCGCAAAACGTCCCGTTTCCGCAGCAGACATCGAGCGCTTGATCGGCCAGGTGGAAACTTCGCTGCAGAAGATGGGAAAAGCGGAAGTTTCTTCGCGCGTGGTGGGTGACCTGGTCATCAATGGCTTGAAGGAGTTGGATCAAATTGCATATATCCGCTACGCCATTGTCTACCTGAGACTGGATGATTTGCATTCCCTGCGCAACGAAATCGATCGCCTGCTAGAAAGCTAAGTCGTTCGGCAAATACCCCCTTCCCAAGGAGGGTGTGTGTTTGCTGATTTTTTGTCTGTGTAGCCAAATTTTAGTTAGTGTTAGAGGAGAAAATGCAATGGTAGCCAAAGCCGCTGTACCCAGTAAAAGTTTACTACCCACCCCTCCCTTGCCGAAAAAACTTCCCAAAGTCGAGTTAACCGAGAATGCCCGCCAGGTGCTCATACGCCGCTACGTACGCCGCGGCGATGACGGCCGGCCGGTCGAGAGCGTGGAAGAGATGTTCTGGCGGGTAGCCTACCATATCGCCAAAGTCGAAGAGACCTGGGGCGGGGATGTGATGGACCGTGCGGTTGAGTTTTACCATTTATTGACCAGCAAGAAATTCTTTCCGAATTCTCCTACCTTTACAGGGGCCGGCACGCCCCTCGGACAACTGGCCGCCTGCTTCGTGCTGCCTATCACCGATGACATGGGGCGCGATGGAGCGGGCATCTTCCAGACCCTGCGCGACGCCGCCCTGATCCAGCAGACCGGCGGCGGCAACGGCTTCTCGTTCTCGCGGCTGCGTCCGGCGGGAGCACTGGTCAAATCCTCGGCCGGGCAGGCCACCGGGCCGGTCGGCTTCCTGCGCGTGTACGACCACGCCTTCGGCGAGATCGCGCAGGGCGGAACCAGGCGTGGAGCCAACATGGGCGTGCTGCGCGTGGACCATCCTGACATCGAAGATTTCATTGCTTGTAAGACGAACGAGAACCATATCACCAATTTCAATATCTCGGTCGGTATCACGGATGCCTTTATGCAGGCCGTTAAGGAGGATGCTGAGTGGGAACTGCGCTTCCCGGACGTACATGATCCCAGATACCGCGAATACGGCAAAGGCACCCTGGAACAGGCCGAGGCCGCCGGTGTGCCCATCCGTACCTATGGGGTGGTCAAGGCGCGCGACCTGTTCCAGAAGATCGTCGAGCAAGCGCACCACAACGGCGAGCCGGGCGTGCTGTTCCTGGACGCTGCCAACCGCGAGAACCCCGTCCCGCACCTGTATCCGTTGGAAGCGACAAATCCATGCGGCGAACAATGGTTAGGCCCATACGAGAACTGCTGCCTGGGCTCGGTCAACCTGAACGAGCATTGCGGCGAAGACGGAACCGTCGATTGGGAGGGCCTGCGCCAGTCGGTGGTGACGGCCACGCGCTTCCTGGATGACGTAGTGGAGGCCAACGCCTACGTCCCGGCGGTGCCGCAGTTGAAGGAAGCCGCCATGCGCGCGCGGCGCATCGGGCTGGGCATCATGGGCCTGGGCGACCTGATGTACCACGTGGGCGTGCGCTATGGCTCCGAAAAGGGACAGGAGTTCGGCGCGCAGGTGATGGAGTTCGTGCGCTACCATGCGATGGGTACCAGCATCGACCTGGCGGTGGAGCGCGGCCCGTTCCCGGCCATCCAGGGCAGCCTCTACGACATGGACGATATGACCTGGCAGCCGCCCAGGGCGCTGACTCCCACCCAGCATAACTGGGGCAGGCCGGAAGTCCAGTGGGAGGCGATAGAAGCCGGCATCCGTAAGCACGGCATCCGCAACGCAGCCCAGACCACCGTCGCGCCGACCGGCACCATCGCCACCGTCGCGGGCTGCGAGGGCTACGGCTGCGAACCGGTCTTCGCGCTGGCCTACATCCGTCACGTCAACGACAACGGTAAGGACCTGCAACTGACCTACGCCAGCCCCCGCTTCGATGAAGCCCTCAAGCAGGCCGGGCTGGGCGAGGAGAAACGCCAGGAGTTGATCGAGCAGGTCATGCGCGAGGGCTCCTGCCAGGGCATCGCCGACGTGCCGGAAGACATCCGCGAGAGGTTCGTGGTTTCGGCCGACATCAGCGCCGAGGAGCACGTGCGCATGCAGGCCGCCTTGCAGGCCTTCGTGGACAATTCGCTCTCGAAGACGGTCAACTTCCCCGAAACGGCCACGGTGGACGACGTGGCGCAGGCCTACATGCTGGCCTGGGAACTGGGCGCGAAGGGCATCACGGTCTACGTGACCGGCTCGCGCGAGGTGGTGGTGCTGGAGACCCAGGCCACGGCTGAGAAGAAAGCGGATCCCCAGCCGGTGAACTTATGGCACGACAGCAAGAAGCCGCGTCCGCGCGCGCTGGTTGGCAAGACCTATAACGTGGAGACACCGCTGGGCAAGGCTTTCATCACCGTCAACGAGAACGGCGGCGACCAGCCCTTCGAGGTCTTCATCAACACGGCCAAGGCCGGCTCCGAAACCGCCGCCGTCTCGGAAGCGATCGGGCGCATGATCTCGTACATCCTGCGCATCGCCTCCCCGGTGGAACCCTTGAGCCGCCTGCGCGAAGTGGTGCGCCAGTTGAGCGGCATCGGTGGCGGGCGCTCGCTGGGCTTTGGACCCAACCGCGTGCGTTCCCTGCCCGACGGCGTGGGCCAGGTGATCGAAATGTACCTGCGCGAGAAGGACGGCGTGGAAGACATCCCGACCGAGGGTAAAGTCCCCGGCAATGGCGGGCATCTGCTGGAAAAGGAAGCTGAAGCCGCCGCCCAACACACGTTCAAGATCGGCGACCTGTGCCCCGAGTGCGGCGAGGCCGCCGTGGTGAATGAGGAGGGCTGCAGGAAGTGTTATGCCTGCGGGTTCAGTGAGTGTTAAATGGCACCAAGGTGGCTGTCACTTTTGCGTAGTACCCCCGAAGCAACGCGGAGAGGCGAAGTGACAGTCACCTGTAAAGTCAAGCTGGAAGCCGTGGCGCGGGATTGGGAGAAGGTGCGGCAAGAGTTTGTTTATGCAAGAATAAAATTGTATAATGTGCTATGACTATATACGGACACTGAAATCAGAAGGATTAGATTATGGTGGGCAAAAATAAAACTCTCTATATCGAAGATGATGTTCTAAAAGATTTAGAGCAAGACACATTTGGTCACAAACATATTGCGGATGCTGTTGTAAATTCAATACTAAATACAAAACCACCGTTTACAATAGGCATATTCGGAGGCTGGGGGACTGGGAAAAGTTCGTTGTTAGAAATCATCAATTCTATGCTTTCAAAAAAGGTTGCAACTGTATCAATTGACGCTTGGCGATATTCATCGGCTGACAATCTACGCCGGGCCTTTCTAATCCATGTTACAAATGACCTAACACCAGGATTGCTAGATGAGCTAAGGAGAAAACTATTTTCATCGGAGCAAGAGACTTTACCAGCTCAACCTTCTAAAGTTTCTCCCTCATCAAAAAGTTTATGGGGAAAAATATGGGATGGTATCACCGTAATTATTAGGTTAGGCTCAAAGTTTATTGGCCTATTCGTTTTGTTCTTCATAGTTTTGTTTTTGGTGTTTTCAACAATTTTATTGATTCAAAATTCAGGTTTTAATGGCTTTTGGGAAAGCTTTGACTGGAACAGCTTCCAAGAGAGATTCCTGGATCTAGCATTTATTCCCCTTTTATTAGCAATAATTGACGATATTCGCCTTTACATAATTCAACGCCCAGTAACGATCATTCATGAAAGAATCGACGCTGATGAATTATTTTCAGACTATTTCAATCGAGTGGTAGAAAAAGCCACATCTGGACTCTTTGCAAAGAAACAACTAGTAATCTTCATTGACAATCTTGATAGGTTAACTGACGACAAAATGGTTGAAGCTTTGGAAAGTCTTAAGACTTATCTAAATAATGACAGGTGCGTTTTCGTAGTAGCCTGCGATGATAATGTAGTTAGAAATGTAATAAACAAGTCTAGAAAAATACCAAATCTTGAAAATAATCAAAGCGATAAAAGAGCGGGGGAACATTATTTAGATAAGTTCTTTCAACAAACTTTTCGTTTGCCAGAATATATGAGAATAAATTTGCAAGATTTTGCAGAAAAAAATTTTCAGACAACACTTCTGTATGATGATCTAAAAACCA
>CAZLOC010000236.1:0-6359 GCA_964560935.1 uncultured Anaerolineaceae bacterium
GACATACCTAGTATAGCAACAAGCAGGTACTTTTGCAATGGTGTTATTAATAATGGTTACAGTCACAAAAGTTCATAGAAAGGGTTGCAAAAAGAGAGAGTTCCAATCAATATTGTAGTTGATGAAAACCCAACACAGAAAGGAACTCTCAGATGACAGAAAACTCTGTCGCCATAAGTATAACCATAAGAGTGTCAGAACGGGAAGTAAAAATTGAGAATGAAATTGGAATTAGCGACATGGAAGAAACCATCCAGGGGATGGTGTTGGAAGCAGGGCAGCAAGTATTTGGGATGGGGATCAAGGCAATCGATGACCGAATAGCGGAGAAATTGCCGAGCGGCTGGCAGAATGTTGGCACAGAAGAGCGGTGGATCGTAAGCAGTATCGGGGCGCTGAGATACAGGCGGCGCGTCTATCTGGATGAGAACAAGCAACGAAGAAAACCGTTAGACGAGCTATTAGGGGTTGAGCGCTATGGGCGGGTGAGCGCACGCGTCCAAGAGATGGGATCATCTCTGGCGTGTATGGGTACCTACCGCTTGGCAGCCAGCCAGCTCAGTTGGTTGATCAAGACTCCAATCAGTCATAGTGCCATACAACGGATGGTATGGACAACCGGGAATCGGATCGCCGATGGAGAAGAAGCGGAAAGAAGGCGGGTATTTGAAAGCGGAGGGCAGGTAGAATCTGGAAAAGTAAACGCCCCGGTGTTATACGGCGAGAGCGATGGCATTTGGGTACATCTGCAACGGGAAAAACGCAGATCAGCAGAAGTACGGGTGGCCATCCTGAGCACAGGTCGTAAACCGATCGGAAAAGATCGTTACCGGCTGGAGAACAAACGTTGTATCACTGCCATAGGGCTAAATTCAGAGATGTGGCAGGAACAGATCGTGCGAGAGGCTCATCTTAGCTATGATTTAAGCCAAACACAGATCCTCATCAGTGGAGGAGATGGCAATCAGTGGGTGCGTCAGAGCTTTGATCGCATGGACATTCAGCAGGAGTTCGTTCTGGATCGCTTTCATTTGCATAGAGCAGCCAGACGAGCGTTTCAGGATCGAGCCAAAGCCAAGCACATGGTTACCCGGTTACGCCGGGAAGGTTTTGCTGCCGTGTGCGATGAGTTAAGAGAACAGATCGAACAAGCAGGAGGCAAGCAGAAAGATAAACTAAAAGACTTCTATAAATATGTGCGTAACAATCAGGATGGATTGTTAGATCTGGACCAACGCGGTTTTACTCAACCCGCTTGTCTTGGCGGTATAGAAGGCAATGTGGATAAGCTGGTGGTTCATCGGATGAAAGGACGCGGGTGTTCCTGGCGTTTACCAGGGCTACGTGCAATGTTGGCTTTATGTCGAAATTGTAACCAGTTAAAACTGCATGCCTATCATTATCTTCCGACTCAAGTGCCTGAGAAAATCGCTCATCGGTTACCTAATCTGGAGGTAGAATACTCGCAAGCCTTACAAAGATCAATGCCAATCTTTCGTGGACCTGATCAAGACAAACCTTGGGTCAAGTCACTTTACAGGTATGTCCATGGTCGCTGAGCTCTCTCTTTCCAATCTATGGAAATTTGATACAGTAACATTTGAGTATTGTGGGACATCGGAAGGGCGATTTTGACTTCTGTCACTCTATGTCCCAAATCTTCTCCCATGTCACAAGTGTTCACCTCTATACCTTGTTCATTTTTGGTCAATCTTGTTCAAAAATCTGGTAAATCTTAAGTCCTCCTATCCATCATCGCATTTATGAAATTTGTGACAAGATAGTAATGAGGCTGTTGGTGCTTGTTATACTAATGCACACGATGATATTTTATTGTTGCAAGAGCTTTTGTGCGTCAAGCAAATCTGGTGTATCAAAACCCTCTGTAAAGCCCTGATAACACTGGTTAAGCAACTGCAGAGCACCTTCTGGGATTTCTAATTGATGATCCAATTTGACCAGGCTGGCTGTTGCCCTTAGCTCCCAAGACCTGGCTGACTGGCTTCTGGCGATTTCTATCGCGCGTAAAAAGCTGTTAGGTAATTCGGTATAAGCAGCATGTTTACGATTATTATCTTGCGATTGGGCTGCCAGTAATTCACCTTTTAGGCGATACGCTTCTGCCTGCACCCATACCTCGCCCGTTTTTTCTCCCAGGCTAATCGCTTCGTTTATGGCATCCATCCCTGGCTCGATGCACTTAACCTTGAGGCAAGCCTCCGCGAATAACACCAGCCAGGAGGTCCGGTTGAGGAATGTGCCGGTGGAGCTATAAGCTTCCATGGCTTGATGCATCTGTTCAATGTCACCATCATCTGCGATAGCAAGCATGATAGTCACATAATGAAGATAGAAGATTGCGGATTGCTCAAAAATCATAAACCGGTGCTCGTGACTGATGCGCAGTAGCATCTCTGCCAGGGTTCTGGTAGCGTCCCAATCATCCAGTTGAGCGTACAACCAGCAAGCCCTTCCAAGGTAATAGCAAGTTGTGAATGGGATATCAAGCTCTTTAGCCCATAACGATGCTTCTTGTATCGCTTGTTTCGCCCTGTCGGGATAACCTAATATCCACAGGCAGTTGGCGTAATAAGCCTGACCTACCACAAGAGGAGCCATGCCATAAATCTGTGCCAGCCTGCGTTGTTGCTCGGGATCATATAGAAGGTATAAACCCTCTAGGCTTTCGCTGGCCTGCACAAATTTACCTTGATACACATCTTCAGCATCAATTTTCTTAATCCAGGTAAATTGAGGATCACCTGATCTATCAGCAACCTGTCCGAGTTGCTCGAGGATGTCGTTCACCCTATTATGGTCGGATCTGCCCATCCAGTAGATTGCTAACAACCATAGCGTGCGGACTAATTTACCATCGTCGGTCAACTCTGAACACAATTCGCGAGCTCGATCATAGGCTTTTTCCAGTTCCTCCGCTGCCCACCCTTTTATGCTGGTTAACGCTGGGCCAAGACTAAGCTGCAAATTCAGCTCTTGGGCACTCCTCTCAGGTGAGGCAGGCAAGGTATTTAATAAAAATAATGCTCGACGAATAAGCGCGATTGCTTCATGATTGGCAGATACTCTCATGGCATATTGGCCTGCCATGGAATAGTATTGGACTGCTTTTTCTGCTAACCCGGCTATATCAAAATGACGGGCAAGTTGGGGTGATATTCGCTCCATATTCCCTGAATACAGAATTTCCAATGCGTCGCCTACAGCATGGTGGAGCATGACACGCTCAGGCTCAGTCAGCTGGTCGTATAAATATTTTTGAAACAGGTTATGCTGGAAACCAAAAAGGAACAGCTGATTTTCACCAACCTTTTCAATTCCCCGATCTTTGATCAGGCGATGCTGCCGATTTAAAGATTGGCTGAGGGTCTTTAACAATATACTTTCGTCCAATTTCTGGATCCTGCCTATCACCTGGGCAGTGAAGTTTTCACCCTCCACACTGGCAATAGATAATATCTCACGTTGGTCTTTTGGTAAGCGCCCAACCCGCTCTTCGATCACTCCTTCTACCTTGGGAGGTATCGTATGCCAATCAATCACGTCTCTTTCGATCCATCTACCTTCCTGGTCATATACCAGATCCCCTTTTTCCCGAAGATTTCGGAGTAATTCGATGGTGAATAATGGGTGACCTTCCGTATGCTTGTAAAGAGCACTACGAAAAGATGGTGAGAAGCGGTTAGGCTCCGTATCAAGATAGGAATCCACGAATGATTGTTCTCGAGTGACATCTTTCTTTTCCAGGTCAATCCAGATATCACCGTATTGACGCTTAAATTCTGCGAGTAATTCTTCTAGAGGATGCCGTCCGCCCGCACGACCCTGAGCCACATCCTCTCCACGATAGGCGCTCACCAGGAGAATTTTGTTCCCAGCCAAGCGGCGACCCAGGTGAAAAAGCAATTGAATGGAACCAATATCCATCCATTGAAGATCATCCAAGATTAGCATGATAGGATGATGCTTGGCAAGTTTACTCAATACATGGGTGAATTGGACAAACAGGACGAACTGATTCACGTCGGGTGAGCTATGTGATACTGAAGATTGTTGAACCAAGACTTGTAACCTACCCAATGTATCAGATGGCACCATGCCGGTCAGTTGAGCGCGACTCAGCAAATCTCGGGCGTCCAACAAGCGATTGATCAGGTCTACGCCATTATCCAGCAAGACCTGCACCACCTCAGGAAACGAATTCCATAACAGTTTGGCCTGGTCGTGATTGATTAATCCTGCCGAGTAGCGCGTCTCAAGGTCGCCACTAAGCATGGAAAGTACATCTCTGAATGGCAAATATGGGTCTCCCTCACCTGAGTAGGCATCGCATACTCCTTTTACAACAAGAATGTCTGGGTAGTGCTCCATTGCCTGCCAGGAAAATTCGTTCATCAAGGCAGTTTTCCCTCGTCCTGGGCTACCCGTGATAAAGATAACGGCTCCCTGTCCAATCACGGCTTGCTTTAGATGACGGTTTAATTTTTCCAATTCACGCACCCTGGCAACAAAAACTGGTCTGTTTACAGGTAGTCCGGTTGCGATTTTCAAGAAATCAGGAAGTTGTAGGACCTCTGGGGATAAATCGCTGTCTGATGAGACAACCCATTGAGATCTTAATGGTGGGAATTTATAATCCAGGCCATCAATGACTAGCTGGTGGATATGTTCAGGGCGAGGTAGATCTTTCAGCACATGGTAACCAAGATCCAGTAAGCCAGTTCCCCGCGGGAGATCGCCAATGATCAGGGATGTGGTGGTTTCAGAAAGCAGGACCTGACCCCCGTGACCTGCATGGGCAATTCGTGCGGCGCGATGAACATCGATTCCTGTGTAACCTTCTTCAGCTTTCCAGGGTTCTCCTGTATGTAAGCCCATTCGTACCCGTAATCTGATTTCATTCGGCCATGGATACGCTGTCAGAGATAATTGGGCTTCAACTGCTGCGGAAATGGCTTGAGTGGCGCGAGCAAATGAAAAAAAGAATGCATCTCCTTGTGTATCAACCTCGTAACCATCCCACCTGGCTACCACCTGACGTAAAATTTTTTTATGTGCAGCCAGGATAACGGGATACTGGCCGCGAAAAGTTTTGAGCAGCTCGGTTGAACCTTCTATGTCGGTAAATAAAAATGTGACTGTCCCACCAGGCAATCTTGTTGGTTCAGGTGGCTCATTCTCCGATGACTTTAATTGTTCATATAAACTCATTATCACTCCAGTGAAAGACTCAATAAGCATTTACCCAATGGCTAAAACAGGAGAAAGCAAGCGATGCATTTTATTCGGTCGATAGATTCTAATTTTAGCATTTAATGTGGTGTGAACCAATAGTTATCTCGCCAGGGTTGCTTATCTAAAACCATAAACTGAATTTCATACTATAATATTTCTAAGATTTCCTTCAGTAAGAGCCCAATTAGATACGGAGAATAAAATGAACAAACCCCAAAGTATAAAAGAGGTATTTGAGAAGGTGGTGGACCACAATACTTCTATACGTGAAAATGCCATTGCCCTTCATGATTACGTGCGTGAAAATGTTAAATTTGGTTTTAATAAGTATTTCGATGCTTCTACTCCAGATTACACATTGGCTTATGGTCTGGGGCATTGCAATCCTAAATCCCGACTAATGGTGGCACTTTTTAATATGCTTGGTCTGGAAGCGTACCAGCATTTTGTCGTTATACCAAAAGCTATTTTAAAAGGAGCCATTCCATCCAGCCAATATTGGATGATTGGAGCCAGAATATCGCATAGCTTTGTTAATGTTAATGTGGAGGGAACTTGGTCCGAGATCGACAGTTTCATCGTTGATACACCCTTGCTGAAAGGTGGAACAGCCAAATTGGTAAGTGAGGGCAGGACATTTGGCTATGGCGTGCGCACAGGCTCTGTTAATACATGGGATGGCATGAGCAATGCCTTCTCCCAGTTTGACCGGGGTTTGATGTTCGAAGATCATGGCCGTGTTGATAATCCTGAAGCGTTCTTCGGTAGCAAAAAATATCGCAATGTAGTGCTGGGAATGAAATTCAACACCATGTTCAAACTCATGGGAGAATTCGGAGTTTCTCCGATCAATACCAATATCGAGAGTATTCGCCAATACTAGCAGCGCAGCCATAATCCATGCAATAATTGGATTGTAAAAGCTTATTTGTTACCAGCACTTGTGCTATGGCGACACTCAACCCCATTTGGAGCATCTAAGATAATAAACTGTTCTGAATAGATTATAGATCGATATCCATGGCTAGACGGGACATTTGTCCTTATTAAGGCGGGACACTTGCCCATCGACTTTTATCAAGAAAAGAAATACAATCTTTTTAAAC
>CAZLOC010000237.1:0-1473 GCA_964560935.1 uncultured Anaerolineaceae bacterium
TGTACCAGTTCAGAAACATCCACCAGCAGTTGCCTGCGCGGGTAGTTCTCTTGAACCAATGCTGTCTTAAGTTTCTCGGCACTTTCCCGCCAGGTTGACCAGTGCAGTTGAGAGGACTTTGGATGGCACCCCTTCTGATGCAAGCCGAGCCAAGCCTTCAGGGCGGTAGCAAGATCACACGGTTTTTCGCCGGTAAAATAGAATGCAAATTCCCCGGCCACTTCACGGAACACGGAAATGTCACGCGAAACGATGGGAGTTTTATGACGGGCCGCTTCGACAATCGGTAATCCAAAGCCTTCGTTGATACTCGCGGCAATCAGGCAGGTGCTTGCACTGTATACCTGCTCCAAGTATTCGTCGCTGATGCCTTGCAACCAGAACAATCGTTGGTCTTTCTCCGGGTGGTTAAGGATTTTTTCTGTTAGGGTTTCCATCTTCCAACCCTCCTGCCCAACGAAGACGAGGTTGACATCCAGCCCCTCGTCCCACATCAACTGGAGGGCATCAAAGACTTGCTGTTGCCCTTTTCTGGGCTCCAAGGTGGCAACACACAAAAAGCTGGGGCGAGCACGTATTGTGTTAAGCAGTTTTGGGGCATCTGGCGGCATGCCATGCGAGGGATTGGAGCTATCAATGTCGCCGCCAATATGCACCCAAGTCAAATGAAAATTCGGCGCCCGATGAATGGTGTTCTCGGTAATCCAACCATCGTAAGCATCGGCAGTCGCGTTTGATATGCAGATCGCGCCATTGGTAGAAGCGATCATGGCCAGCCACTCTTCGTGTAACTCTTTGGAATCCGAGTCCTTGAACAAATTTGCCAACTGTATGGGCAGCAAGTCATAGACGAGGAATTTGACTGTAACACCGCCTATCCGAAGCTGCCGATAAAACGCTTTGTGTGCTAATTGAACATGGTGCTGCATGTCGAGGCCCAAGAAGATGTCGCCGCGTTGCCATTGCATCCGGTCGTCGACCATATCCTCTGTGCCCTGGCCAAGGAAATGTTGAGTAAAACGTCTTGCATATCGGTAGCCTTCGTCCCGCGTGGCATAGACCGGTTCTACACTAAAGTCAGCAGGGGGGTATTGCAGCAACGCTTTCAGGTAACTTCGGACGACCCGCTGCACCCCTGTGGCAGCATCGCGTTGGGCTATCTCGGAAATGTCAAGCAACAATTGGCGTTCAATGCCCGCGCTCTGATTTTGTGAAATGCTTTCAGCAAGCGGGATGAGCAACGCCGATTCGGCATCTACAATGTGTGTCGCGAGCATTCTAATCAGTTTTTTGCGGGATATTGAGCGATCAATGTAAGCGTTAGTTTTGTGATGATGGAGATTCAGCCTTTCCCACGCTGCAAGTGCCCGTTTAGCCGACTCATCCCAAGAAAACTTTTTGGCCTGTTGCAGGCCATGTGCGCGCAACCTGGCACGAAAGGC
Organism: uncultured Anaerolineaceae bacterium; assembly: GCA_964560935.1. Taxonomy (GTDB): domain Bacteria; phylum Chloroflexota; class Anaerolineae; order Anaerolineales; family Villigracilaceae; genus JAABUE01. The sequence continues at coordinate 1,443 of CAZLOC010000237.1, forward strand.
ACCGTCTCCCAGTGCCTGAGCCATTTTGGTG
>CAZLOC010000237.1:1483-2993 GCA_964560935.1 uncultured Anaerolineaceae bacterium
TCAAAACCAATCACCTCTGGCAGGCTGGATGTGTTAGCACCAATGACCGGCGCGCCACAGGCCATACCTTCAAGCGCAGGCAAACCGAAACCTTCGTGCCAAGAGGGAAAGATGAACAGTTTGCAGAGGTTATATAGCTGAATAAGTTCTTCGTTCTTTACATAGCCAGTGAAACATAGCTTATTCGCTTTAAGGCCTAAGGATTTTGCATGCTTCATCAGGGATGGAACACAGTGCATTTGACCGGCCAGCAACAACTGGTGGGTATCGCGCAAAGGGGTAGGCAGGGCAGCAAAGGCCTGAATTAGGCGTGGAAGGTTCTTTCGGTCGTCGGCGCCGCCTGTATAGAAAACGAAGGGGCCGGAAACCCCGATCTTTTGGCGCAGCAGGGCCGCGTTGGAATCACTATTTATTAGGGGTCGAAAGCTTGGCTCAATACCCGTAGAAACATTGATTACACTATCTTCCTTTACACAGAGATGTTCTATTCCTTCCTCCCGGGTAAAGTCCGAAATCGCCAAATAAATCGCGGCCTGTCTAAGATATCCTACCTTGCGCATGTAATGCTGCGCGTAACGTGGCTTAGGTTTGAGGTAATGATCAGGGTTCAGCAGGGGGATAAGGTCGTAGAGGGAAACGCTCACGGGCGTAACGCGGTCGAAACGCCTGATACTGGTCACCGCATCATCGACATAGCCTTCAAACAGGCTGCTGATATGGATCACGTCAGGCGCCAGGCTGGCGAGAAATGCTTCGCGGACGAGTTCTGCCACCTCTCGCCGGGTATCGTTACCCGGGTGTTCTTCCATAACCGGACCGGGCGCCCGCCAGACACGGATGTTTTCCTGCGGCAGTTGGCCATCAAAAACGGCACGAATGGATTCGATGGTATCGGGAAGGAGGCCACTCAGGGCAAGGATTAATTCATGCTCGCCGCGGTTACGGACAATTGCTTGGGCGAAGGAGAGGGTGTAACGGCCAATACCCCGGAAGCGGCTTCCGGTCTGGGCGCCCTGCATGTCAATGACGATACGCATCAGCGCTGCTCCTTCTGGCGCTGTTCGACGGCAGCCTTGAGGTCGAAGTATATTTTTCGAACCCTGGGTGAGAGATGCTCAATGCCTTCAACACCTTCCTCCATGGGGCTGGGGATGGGAGGTTTCCCGGTGGAAATAGTGTTTCCCATTGAACGAAGGCGCGCGCCAAGTTGCGGAAAAGGTAACAACAGTCTTGCCACCATGGCTTTCAACAGCGGGCGATCGGATATTCCACATTTTATGGAAATCAGCATGCGTCGAAGAATCCGCCTTGGTCGGCTTCCAGGGGCGAAGGTCAACCAGGCGATGCTCCCGCGCGAAAACCAGCGCGCGACATTTGCTGCCCATCTCAACGGAGCAGTGATCCGCCACGAACGACTATCGTAAATGGCTGCAAGTGAGGCTTGCGCCTGCCCTGCCCGCGTTTCGGCTTCTTGGGCCTTGGCGTGAGCCTCTTGCGCCTTGGCTTCCGC
>CAZLOC010000237.1:3093-6336 GCA_964560935.1 uncultured Anaerolineaceae bacterium
CTGCCCTGCACGCGCTTCGGCTTCCTGGGCCTTGGCGTGAGCCTCTTGCGCCTTGGCTTCCGCCTGCCCTGCACGCGCTTCGGCTTCCTGGGCCTTGGCGTGAGCCTCTTGCGCCTTGTCTTCCGCCTGCCCTGCACGCGCTTGGGCTTCCTGAGCCTTGGCGTGAGCCTCTTGCGCCTTGGCTTCCGCCTGCCCTGCACACGCTTCGGCTTCCTGGGCCTTGGCGTGAGCCTCTTGCGCCTTGGCTTCCGCCCGCCCTGCACGCGCTTCGGCTTCCTGGGCTTTAACCTCAACTTGTTGAGCTTTGGCCTCAAGCTGTTCGTCATAATGAGCCGCAAGCATTGCCAAACTCAATCCGTATTCTGTATTAAAAGCGGTGTCTACAGCATGAAAAATATCGTGGTCTGCGGCTTTCTGAGCAATTACTGCGTAATCAGGGCTGACACCTCCCAAGACGTTGTGCAGAGAAAGGGGAATTTTTCCTGTTATCAGTTCTTTCGACTCCTGAAGCCGAACCGTCTTGACACGGTCGAAACCATAATACTCAGGAAGAAACGAAAGCAACTGAGGCGGGATCGGACTTTGATGAGTGGGGTCGAGATAAAAATTATGGGTAGCGACGACAATATTTTCTGGATTCGGCGTTTCCAAAATCAGCAGGCCTCCTGGTTTCAATACGCGAAGAGCCTCCTGCACCAAAACTTGAAGATCGGCAAAGGGGAGATGTTCTACAACATGGAATCCTGAGACAACAAGCTGACTGCTATCGGGAAGCTCTTTCAACGCCTCAATTGCGTCTTTCAATTCAACGTTCAGGCCGCGCTCTTGGCAGGCAGCAAGCATCCCGGGGTCCACGTCAACCCCGTAGGGCTGAAGCCCGGCTTCAACAAGTAATTCCAACCACTCACCGCGGCCACATCCGAGATCAATGCCGTTCGCCTCCTTGTACAAAATCGTCAGCGGTTCAACGAAAGGCAGATATACCCTTAGTCGCAACTTAATCAAATCACGTGGCCCGCGATATTTGTCTTCAAAGGAACGATAAAATCCGTCAATCATAGCGTGCATTCCAGTTTAGGGGGCAGCCACGCTACACCGACAAAGCAGTCTTTATTCATGTTGATTACATTAAAAACCATCGCGAGGTCTCGCCACTCGTAGTTTTTGCTGATGTGGGTGTCGTCAGCGTGCAGCGCAGTCGCGACAGAATATGTTCCTTCCCCCAGATTGGCCGCAAACTGGAAAGTGAAGGCCACTGCTGCACCGTTTTCCACCTCTTCGATCTTATGCTTTAGATGATAGGTGTTGGTGCCAAAAACAGGCTGACCAAGTCGGTCCTTTATCATGTAGCCCAGAACGAGCTTTGGGATATTGGAGAGGGTTCGCACGACGATCTTCAAATTAACCACTTGACCGACGTTAACCACTTCAACCGGTTCGCCATCTTCGTTTAACAACACAACCTTTTCAACCGTGGCTTCACCGCTTCCAGAAATCGTTTGGGTTTTGCCATCATCTCGAACTTCTTGTTTGATTGCCTGGTTCTGAGAGTCTGCCAACATGGCGTTGTAATAGTCCATCACGGCCTCCGGCTCACCCTCCATGGCAAGCCGGCCGGCGCTCAAGAGAATGGCGCGATCGCAAACTGACTGGATCGCCCCCTTGTCGTGGGAAACGATCAGCAGCGTGGTTCCCTGTTTGCGAAACTCACGGATGCGGTCGAAACTTTTGTGCTGAAAATATGCGTCACCCACCGACAGCGCCTCATCGACGATTAAGACGTCCGGCCGCTGGGCGGTGGCAACGCTGAATGCGAGGCGCATCTGCATCCCGCTGGAGTAAACACGTACCGGCTGGTCAATGTAGTCCCCGATCTCGGCGAAAGCCTCGATTTGGGGCATCAAACGCGCGATTTCTGCCACATTGAATCCGAGCAATTGCCCGGCCATGAAAGCATTTTGACGTCCGGTGAAATCGGGGTGAAATCCCATACCGAGTTCCAGCATGGCTGCCACGCGACCACTGATATTCACCTTGCCAATCGTAGGCTGGGTAGTGCCGGTAATCATCTTCAACAGCGTGCTTTTCCCTGCGCCGTTGATACCGACAATGCCGACCGCTTCGCCCTGATTTACGGTGAAATTGATGTCTCGCAATACCCACTTGAGGGTATGGCGGGGTTTGTGCCCCGGAAGCAGCCATTCGGCCAGCCGCCCCCAGCGGGTGGAATATTGCTTGTAGGCCTTGCCCAGATTAGTAACGATGATAGTACTCATCAGAGTTCGTCCACCATTTCACCGGAATGTCTGCGGAATAGCCGCATGCCCCAGACACACAGCAAAGCAGCCAACAGCGTAACCGGCCACAGGGAAAGCCAATTCGGCCAAAAGCCGTTTACCAGAATTGACTGGTAAGCGATTATTAAATTAGCCATCGGATTGAAAACCATCATCTGTTGAACGGACTCAGGCAGAATGGTAATGGGATATACAATGGGGGTTAGCCAAAACCAGAATTGAACCACAACGCCAAATAGCTGGCCGACATCACGAAAGAAAACGTTGAGCACCCCCAGCACCATTCCCAAGCCGATGGAAAACGCCGCCTGAATGGCAAGCAGCGGCAACAATGCCAGAAAGGCCCAGCCGGGGAAGTTGCCCGAAAGGATCATAAATCCGCTGAACAGGCCAAAGATGATAGCGAAATTCAGACCGGCACTGGCGACTATGGTGACCGGCAGGCACAGCCGCGGGAAGTTGAGTTTTTTGATCAGGTTGGCGTGTTCGAGGAAAACGTTCTGCCCGCGGCTGACAATCTCGGCAAACAGACCCCACGTGAGCACGCCCGCGCACAGATAGATGCTGTAAGCAAAGGTGCTATCCACCCCAGGCAATTTGGCGCGCATGATTTGGGAAAAAATCACCGTATAGACGACAATCATGGCCAGCGGGTTGAGTACCGTCCATGCAGCGCCCAAGAGGGAGTTTTGGTACTTGGATTGAAATTCGCGTTTGACACTGCCCGCAATGAAGCCACGGTAGTTCCACAGCGCACGCACCAAGGCGCCCATCAGCAATCTCCCGGGAAAAGCGTTTCCAGGGCAACGACGCGCCGTTTGACCGCCACCTCGTCCTGTCGCGCCTCGAACTTCAGCCGCAGCAGCGGTTCGGTGTTCGACCTGGGCAGGTTGAAACGCCAGGGATCGAATGCGCGGCTGGGACCGTCGCTTTCATCGATTTCTGG
>CAZLOC010000238.1:0-6335 GCA_964560935.1 uncultured Anaerolineaceae bacterium
GCCCGGCGTCTGGTTTGAGCAATCCGCACATCAGGTTGATCGAGGTGGTCTTGCCTGCCCCATTGGGACCGAGCAACCCGAATATCTCGCCTCGCTGGATTTCCAGGTTCAAACCTTTGACCGCCGTGAGCGAGCCGTAATGCTTGGTCAGGTTTTCGGTTTGGAGGACGGTGGTTGGCATAAAGTCCTTTCAGCGGTTTTGTTTACCACCAAGTCACCAGGTCACGAAAGCACGAGGTTTTTAAATTCTTGGTGTCTTAGTGCTTTCGTGTCTTTGTGATAAGTACTACCGCGCCAGCAAGACGATCAAGATAACGGTGACAACAAAGCTCCAAATCCAGGCCCAGCCGCCCGCGTCGGATGCGCCATTGCCTACTCCCAGCGGGTGGAAGCGCAGGACGGGCATGTCGGCGCTTTTTTGCATCAATTTCTCGTCGCTGATGCGCCAAGGGTTGTAGCCCTCGAAGAACCCGGCAAAACCGGCGTTTTTCAATATTTGGCGGATGATGACGCGTTTCTCCTCGGGGGAAAAGATTTCTTCCGTGCGGGCGTAGATGCAGCCGCCAGGTAGGATCAAGTCAACTTCCGGGTTGGCCAGCAGATTGCGGTACCAGTCCGAATTCTTGCGACCGCCGGAGATGCAGTAGACATTTCCTTTGTAGATGGTGTAATTGACTGGCGCGAACCGCACTTTGCCGGTCTTGCGACCAATGGCTTTTATGATCATGATGTAACCGGTCAGCGGGTTGCCGAAGAACGGGCCGAATCCAAGACGGAACATGGGCACCATGAAGAATTTGTTGAGGAACCAGAAGATGCGGCGCATGAGAGTGGTCATTTTATACTCCTTCAGTGGAAGGTTGAGGCTTGGGTGCAATTCCGTTCATAATCAGGTCAACCATTGATTCGAAAATTCGTTCGATTGGAACTGTCTCATCGGTGATCTGAAAATAATGATTGAGATAGGGCAGCAGTTGCGAGTCGCCGACAACGATCGTCAGGCCGTTGACCAGGCGTGATGTGGCTTCCAGATCCAGGTCCGGGCTGATCTCGCCGCGTTGCAGGGCTGCCTTGAGCATATCCTCCACCGTCTCCCGCATGGCGGTAGCGACGGGTTGGACTACTTTCTCGGCCAGCCCTGGATCGCCCTGATAAGCTGCCCGCCCAAAGAATTGGATGAAGCCCTGTTGGGTCTGGCTCCATTCGATGCCATAGGTCAGGTAGGCAGTCAGGGCTTCGCGTAAGGGCATCTCCAACAGGTAGGGACGTGACATCGCGAACAAATCGGTCATCTGATGTACGCATAGTTCGACCGCAAAGGCCAGCAGGTTGTCGCGATTGCCAAAATACTGGTACAGTGACCCGACCGCGACCCCGGCGCGTTCAGCGACTTGTTTGATGTTGAGTGCAGTCGGGCTTTTCTCGGCGGCTTCATCCAGGATGGCCTGGATGACGGCCTGCTGGCGGGCAGGGTCGAGACGCCGAAAAGTTCGCGTGACCAGTCCCTGCCCTTCTAATTCAAGGATATGTGTTTGGAGTTGGGGCCATTCTGAAGTAGGCATAATATGAACCTTATATTCATATTATATGAACTTTTAGTTCATATTTCAAGAGGCAAAAATAGAGGGCACGTTCTTCTGTGCCCCGTTGTGTTTATTGGTCAGCGAACCTAACCAATCTTTGCGACCGTTACGCCTTCGCCGCCCTCTTTCGGTCCTCCCTCTTCGAAGGATGTCACATGCGAATTCTGGCGTAGCGCATCGCGCACGGCATGGCGCAGCACCCCTGTCCCTTTGCCGTGGATGATGCGCACAAAGGGCAATCCCGCCAGGGAGGCCTGGTCAAGGTAGCGATCGAGTATGTCCAGCGCATCTTCGGAGGCTTGTCCGCGGATATCCAGTTCGAGGCCAGGGGATTGTATCCCGACCGTGGACGACGGACGGTAGACCGTCTCTTGTGTTTTCGTGCTGACTGCTGTCTGCTCACCGCTTTTCCGCTGCAAATCAGACAATTTCGCTCGAATGCGCAGACTCCCCACCTGGACTTCCGCATCGGACTCGCCCAGGGCTGTTACCAGGCCCTCGGCATTCAGCGTGCCGACAATGACTCGCTCTCCGAGCGACAGTGGACGGTGGACGGTGGACGGTCCACGGTCTACTGTCCGCGTTCGTCTTTCGACCGGCGCCTCCACTTTCTCCTCAATCTCCTCAACCTTCTCTTCCACCTTTTTCAGCGCATCTAGCGGTTGACGGGCATTCTTGAGTTGCGACTTGAGCGACTCGATGTTACGCCTGAGCACGGCCACTTCCAACTCGGCTTCGGCGCGCGCTTTGGTGATCACGTCGCGGCGTTCGTCTTCGATGGCTTCCAGTCGCTTTTCGAGTTCGCGGTTGAGTTCCTCGCTCCGCTTGCGGGCTTTCTCGATCTTCTCGCGCTCGCGGCCTGTACGGTTGCGTTCCTTGCGGATGTCGTCCAGCAGCTTGTCGGCGCGGATGTTTTCGGGGTTGACTTCGTTCTTCGCCGCGGAGACAATTTCCGGGTCCAGACCGAGGCGTGCCGCGATAGCCAGGGCGTTGGAGCGGCCGGGGAGTCCGATGGTCAGCTTGTAGGTCGGGCGCAGAGTCCCGATGTCAAATTCCAGCGAAGCATTGACCACGCCCTCGGTGGCATGCGCGTAGGTCTTGAGTTCCGGGTAGTGGGTGGCAACGAAGGTGGTGATGCCGCGCTCCAGCAGGTGGGCCAGGATGGAGCGCGCCAGGGCGGCGCCTTCCTGCGGGTCGGTGCCTGCGCCCAGTTCGTCGAGGATGACGAGCGAACGGCTGTCGGCCTTTTTCAGCAGGCGGACGATGTTGGTAAGGTGTCCGCTGAAGGTGCTGAGCGACTGTTCGATGGACTGCTCATCGCCGATGTCGGCCCAGACGGCCTCGAAGCAGGGCAACTCGGAGCCGCTCTGCGCCGGGATGTGCAGGCCAGACTGTGCCATGAGGGCAAGCAGCCCAATGGTTTTCAAGCTGACGGTCTTGCCGCCCGTGTTGGGACCGGTGATGACCAGCGCGCGGATGCCGGGGTTGAGGTAGATGTCGATGGGCACGACGCTGGCAGGTTCGAGCAGCGGATGGCGGGCGTTCAATAAGTTTAAGGTTGGTAAGTTGAAAGCCTGTCCTGAGCTTTGTCGAGGAGTTGAAGGTTGATCCTTTCTGTCTTTCAACTTGGAACCCGCAACTTTCAAATCATGAAGGAGTGGTTCACTCGCGTGGATTTCCTCCGCATATTTCGCTTTGGCAAAAGCCAGGTCGAGCACGGCCAGGTTTTCGATACCGTAGATCAGGTCCTGGGCATGTTCGCCGACCTGTGCGGAGAGTTCAGCCAGCACGCGGCGTTCTTCGTCGCGTTCGGCCAGATCCAGTTCGCGGATGGCATTGTTGAGTTCGACCACCGCCAGCGGCTCGACGAAGAGCGTCGCGCCAGAGGATGACTGGTCGTGCACCACCGATTTGATGCGCCCTTTGAACTCGGAGCGCAGCGGGATGACATAGCGACCGTCGCGCTGGGTGATGATGGCTTCCTGCAGCATGGGCATGGTCTTGCTGTCGGTGATGTACTTTTGCAGTTTGGACATCATCCGGTCGTGAGAGACCTTTTTCTCTCGGCGGATGCTGGCAAGCTTGGGCGAAGCGGAATCGAGCACTTCGCCGCGCTCGGAGAGCACGCGCGAGATGGCATCCACCAGTCCGTAGGTATCGGGCAGGCCGTAAGCGATCTCGGCCAGGTGGGGGAAGGGATGCTCCTCTTGTTCAGAGTGAACCCCATCTTCCTCTTTGAATTTCTTACTGCGTCGCTCCGGGCGGGTCTGAGACTTGCCCCTACCGGAATCGTCTCTGGTCTCGGCTTTGCCAAGCAAGGATTTTTTCAGCTCTCGGCAGGCGATCAGCGTGGACTTGATGTCGAGCAGGGCATGCGCTTCGAGCACACCGCCGCGCGCGGCCAGGTCGGCAGATGGGCGGATGTCGTGCGAGCCGCCGATGGTCAGGTCGCGCGTGGAGAGCAGGAAGCGCGCTTCTGTCGTCTCGGCCAGCAGGCGTCGGGCTTCGTCCAGATGCGTGGTAGGCCGGATACTCTGTGCCAGTTCCTTCGAGGCGGAAAACTCGCAGAAGTCCGACAGGCGCTCGAGGATCTTGTGATATTCGAGGACGTTCAGGGTTTTGGTGTCCATTGCGGGAGAATTTAACCACAGAAGAACATAGATGTACACATACTCGAGGATGAAAAAGACGGCGCATAGCCGTCTTTTTCTGTAAGTTCGTATGGCTTTATTCTGGCTTGCGTGCCTGCAAAGAGAACAAGAGTGGAACCATGTTGTGTTCGTGGGTCAGTCGCCACCAGCCGTCTTCGCCTTTGGCCATGTAAGGGAACTTGGCGCGATTAGCGAGAGGAAACTCATGCAGGAATTCGATACGCAGTCCGGCCTCGATCAGCGAGTTCAGCACATCGCCCAGGCTGTGGTCCCACATATAGAAGGTGTGTTTTTCCCCTTTGAAGTCATTGGCATAGGAACCTTCCAATTCCACTTTGACGGGTTCCTCTACAAAGAAATAGTAATTGGACACCTTTAAATCTTTCTCAGAATCGGAATCAAACACGCGCATGAAAGGGTGGTCTTCCACAATGTAGAAAATCCCACCGGGCTTGAGAAAATGCGCAATAACCTGTCCCCAGCGGTGCAAGTCCTTGAGCCAGTGGAGCACGCCGTAGGAAGTAAACACGATATCGAACTGGCCGTTGAGTTTGCCAGGTAGCATATCGATATCGGAACAGACGAAATGGGAAGGGAGGTTCAGGTCCAAGCTGAGGGATCGCGCCAGGTTAACGGAAGCAGGCGAGAGGTCCACGCCAGTGACGCGGGCGCCTCGTCGCGCCCAGGACAAGGTGTCCATGCCGAAATGACACTGTAGGTGCAGGAGCGTCTTGTCCTGCACATCGCCCAGTTCTTCAATCTCGATGCTGTGCAGACTTTCTCGCCCGGACTTAAATCCGTCCAGGTCATAGAACGGGGATTTTTCGTGTTCGCCTGTCCATGCATCCCAGAGCTTTTGGTTGGCCTGGAAGTACTTGTCCATAGAAGAGGTTCTCCTAAAGTTGATGCCACACTATTCTACTCTGGCAGCCAGCGCCGCACCGATAATGCCTGCTTCGTTGAATTGCTGGGCAGGGACAACCGGGGTGTCGATTGTTAGCAGAGGCAGAAATTGCTCGTGCTCTTTGCTGATGCCGCCGCCGATGATGAACAGGTTGGGCCAGAATAACCTTTCCAGCGCAGTGAGATATTGGTTCAGGCGTTTGGCGTATTTCTTCCAGGAAAGGTTTTCACGTTTACGCGCAGCATCGGAGGCGCGCAATTCCGCATCTTCGCATTTTATTTCCACGTGTCCAAATTCAGTGTTCGGGAGCAGCTGGCCCTCACGGAAGATGGCGGTGCCGATCCCGGTTCCCAGCGTAAGCACGATCACGGTTCCAGGCTGGCCGCTACCTGCTCCGAATTTCATTTCAGCCAGTCCCGCCGCATCGGCATCATTCAGCGTCGTGCAAGGTAAACCGGTTGCCTTCGAGAACAGTTCATCTGCATTTAAGCCGATCCACTTCTCTGAGATGTTAGCCGCCATCATCACGATCCCGCCTTTGATGGGCGCCGGGAAGCCGATCCCAACCGGACCTTTCCAGTCGAAGTAACTGGAAATTTTTGCCACAGTTTCCGCTACCGGTTCAGGTTTCGCGCCTTCGGGAGTCTTGATGCGGTAGCGTTCAGCCAGCAGTTCACCAGTCGAAGTATCTACAGGCGCGCCCTTGATACCGGAGCCGCCCACATCGATACCGAGAATGTTCATGGAGGTTCCTCTTCTTTCCCTTGGCAGGTTGTTGTTGGGAATTTAACCACAGATGCCCAGATGACACAATGTGTCACAAATGTACTCTGATTTTGGTGAATAATTGTAATTGACAACCTACAGGAGTAGTGTTATCCTTCCAGTGAAGGATACTGGTAAGTTCGCGGTATATGTACGACGAAGGCGGCTCACGGAAGTAATCCGTGAGCTTTTTTTGTTGACTGTCCGATGTAACGAAACAAGTACCTGAAACATCTTTTTTCTTTTGCCATAAGGAGGCAAATCATATGTCAGAACGTATCATCGGCACAGTCAAGTGGTTCAACGGAAGCAAGGGCTACGGCTTCATCGAGCGTGAAGGCGGCGCAGACGTTTTCGTCCACTTCTCCGCGATCCAAGGCGATGGCTTCAAGAACCTGGAAGAAGGCCAGAAGGTCGAATTCGAGGTCGAGC
>CAZLOC010000239.1:0-6324 GCA_964560935.1 uncultured Anaerolineaceae bacterium
GCCCCGCCTGGTTGATTTCGAGGATCAGACGCCCGAACAACAAGTTGTCATCATCCAGCGGAAAACCGTATTCGGTATCATGGTAACGCTTGTTATATTCGTCTTCTGGATGCGCAAGAACGTACTCGCAATAGGGTTTCATAGTGGAATCTCCAGACAAAGAAAGCGAGCCGACTGGCTCGCTCCCTGGTCGATAAGCAAGTGGTCCTGCTTACTACTTAGCATCGCCAGTCACATCCGAGCCTGGAGCCTGTAAAAGAAGTGGCGGCAATGGGAAAAGCGATTTACATCACCGTCGGTTATTCGCGCTGCATTCTACTGTTCAGGATGGCGCATGTCAAGCGACTTCCATCAATCCGCCGAAACAGACATGGACTGAGGCAACTTTACCGATACCTGGTCGACATAACTCAACCAGCTTTCATATTTTGGATCTTTACCTCGAATCACATCCTGAAATGCTTTTTGGAGCGAACGCGTGACCGGGCCAGTCTTGCCATCACCAATAGCGCGGAAGTCGATCTCGCTCAAGGCCACTACTTCAGCGGCGGTGCCACACACGAACACCTCATCCGCGATGTAGAGCATATCGCGTGAGATGGGCTGTTCGAGCACAGCATATCCAAGCCCGCTGGCAACGGTCAGCAAGGCATCGCGGGTAATGCCTCCCAAAACAGTAGCGACCGGCGGTGTATAGACCTTTCCATTCCGCACCAGGAAAATATTCTCGCCGGTACATTCGGCCACATATCCCTGCGGGTCGAGCATAATGGCTTCGTCAAACCCCAGCTTGAGCGATTCGGTCTTGGCCAGGGCGCTGTTGACATAGTTCCCGGCAGCTTTCGACTTGGTCATCATCACATTGATATGATGGCGGGTAAAGGAGGCGATATTCGCCCGGATGCCTTTCTCCATTGCCTGCGGTCCAAGGAAATTGCCCCATTCCCAAACTGCGATTCCCAGTCCCGATTTTGCACCAATAAAATGCAGTCCCATGCCACCCTCGGCAAGGTACACCAGCGGACGAATATAACATTCGGCAAACTCATTGGCTTTAACCGTTTGCAAAATGGCTTCACTGACCTGCTCTACCGTGTACGGGAGTTCCGGCATGTCCAAAATGCGTACCGAGTCGATCAGGCGCTGGGCGTGTTCCTTCAAACGGAAGACAGCCGGGCCCTTGGGCGTGTCGTAGCAACGAATGCCCTCGAATACACCCAGGCCGTAGTGCATAGTCGAGGTCAAAAAATGCACATTGGCCTTTTCAAATTCAACTAGTTCCCCATTCATCCAGATATATTTCGATTCAAGTGCCATAGTATTTCTCCTTCTGTGTCTCGCTGAACGGAGGGTCGAGTAGGCGGTGTTTTTCCGCCGTATCGAGACCCGTAGTCGAAGCGCTTATTTAACCCTTCGACTACGCTCCTTGTAGTCGCTCCGCTCAGGGAGGAAATTAAAGTCGTGCAATGACTTCATCTGCCATCTGTTTTGTACTTAACTTTCCACCAACGTCAACGGTGCGCGCGCCGTCCGTGATGGACTCGTCCACGGCTTTTTCGATGGATGCGGCTTCGGCTTCCAATCCAAGCGAGTAACGTAATAACATAGCCGACGAAAGGATCGTGCCAACCGGGTTAGCGATGCCCTTTCCAGCGATATCCGGGGCCGAGCCGTGGATCGGTTCGTACAACCCCGGGCCTGCCTCCCCTAAACTGGCCGAAGGCAACATCCCCATCGATCCCGCTAAAACCGAGGCCTCATCGGTCAGGATATCGCCAAACATGTTCTCGGTCACGACCACGTCCATCCAGGCGGGACCGGTGATCAGCCGCATGGAGGCCGTATCCACTAGCATATGCTCCAGCTCCACATCTGGGTTCTCCGCTCCGACTTTGGTCGCGATCTGCCGCCACAGCCGGGACGATTCGAGTACGTTGGCCTTGTCCACCGATGTGACTTTTTTCTTGCGTCCCTTCGCCAGTTTGAAAGCCAACTCCACAACGCGCTTGACTTCGTAGTCGTAATATTCGAGCGTATCCACGGCGCGTTCGCGACCATCCTTGACGTCGCGTCCTTTGGGCCAACCGAAATACAGGCCGCCGGTCAGCTCGCGCACGACGAGGATGTCCACGCCCTGCAATTTCTCCGGTTTGAGCGGCGACCACTCGATCAGCGCTGGATGCACTTTGACCGGGCGCAGGTTGGCGAAGACGCCCAATCCTTTGCGCAGGGACAACAAGCCGCGCTCGGGGCGGTCTTTGGCATTCGGGGCGTCCCATTTCGGACCGCCGACCGCGCCCAGTAGCACCGCATCGGACGCCTGACAATCGGCCAGGGTTTCGTCGGTGAGCGATGAACCGTATTTATCAATTGAACAGCCACCCAACAGGCACTCAGTAAATGAAAATGAATGTCCGCATTTACTGGCAATCACTTCCAACACGCGCACGGTCTCGGTCACAATCTCAGGGCCGATGCCGTCGCCGGGGAGTAGAACGATGTTTGCTTGCATGAATCTCCTGTTTGGACGGTGGACGATAGACCGTAGACCGTTTTTTACTGGTCCACCGTCTACGGTCCACGGTCGATTTAATGCGCCACCATCAGCCCATATTCGACCGAATCGGACAACGCACGCCAACTGGCTTCAATAATATTGCCACTTGCGCCAACAGTGCTCCAGCGTTTGGTGCCGTTCTGGGTATCGATCAGCACGCGGGTGATGGCTTCCGTGCCGTTTTCGCCGTCCAGGATACGGACTTTGTAATCCGCCAGGTGAAAGGCCGAAAGTACAGGGTAGATCGGCTGGAGAGCTTTGCGCAAGGCAATATCCAGCGCGTTGACGGGGCCATTGCCTTCGGCAGCGGTATGGAACACTTCACCGTTTACCCGCACTTTGACCGTCGCTTCGGCGAAGGTTCCGCGCCCATCACGGTGCTCCACGTTGACGAAGTAGTCCACCAATTCAAAGGGCGGCTTGTAATACATTTCCTGGCGTTTGAGCATCATGGCTACCGAGGCGTCAGCGGCTTCGAAGGCAAAACCGCGCGCTTCCAATTCTTTGATATCGTTGAGCACGGGTACGACTTCCTCACCTTCCACTTCCACGCCGTGTTCTTCAGCTTTACTGAGCAGGTTGCCACGTCCCGACAGGTCTGAGACAACCACACGCATTTTGTTGCCGATCTTTTCAGGCTCGATATGCTGGTATGACTGCGGGGAGCGTCTCATCGCGGCCACATGCACGCCGCCTTTGTGCGCAAAGGCTGACTTGCCAACGAAAGGCAGGTGCTCATCGGGCGTAACGTTAGCGACTTCCATCACAAAATGCGACAAGTCGGACAGGCGCGAGAGATTGCCATCGGGCAGGCACTGGATATCCATTTTGAGTTCCAGGTCGGGGATGATCGAGCACAGGTTGGCGTTGCCGCAGCGTTCGCCCACGCCGTTGATCGTGCCTTGCACCTGGATGGCCCCTTCGCGGACACCCACCAACGAATTGATGACGGCACATTCGGAGTCGTTATGGGTGTGGATTCCGAACGGGTGCGCGAGGGCAGGCTTGAGACCGCGGATGATGCGCTCCAATTCCCAGGGCAGCGTCCCGCCGTTGGTGTCACACAGCACGACCGTCTCAGCCCCACCCCGGACGGCTGCCTGCAGCGTCTCCAGCGCATAGGACGGATCGGCTTTGTAACCGTCGAAGAAATGCTCGGCGTCGTAGATCACACGGCGTCCCTGCTCGCGCAAATAGGCTACTGATTGTTCGATAATGCGCAGGTTGTCTTCCGGCGTGGTGCGCAGCACCTCGGTGACGTGCAGCGTCCATGTCTTGCCGAAAATGGTGCAGACTGGTGTATGCGAATCAAGCAGGGCCTGGATGTTGGCGTCGTCTTCAGGGCCGCCCTGCACGCGGCAGGTGGCGCCGAAGGCCGCGACGAGGGAGTGCTTGAATTCCATATCGCGGGCGCGCTCGAAGAACTCGGCATCCTTGGGGTTGGAGCCCGGCCAGCCGCCTTCGATAAAAGCCACGCCGATCGCGTCGAGCCGCTTGGCGATGCGAATTTTATCGATGCCCGAAAGGGTGAATCCTTCGGATTGGGTGCCGTCGCGCAGGGTGGTGTCGTAGATTTGAATTCTCATAATTTTTTCCACGAAGGTCACGAAGTGCACGAAGAAAACATTAAAAATTAGTGTCCCTTCGCACTCTTCGTGGATTAATGGGTGGCTTCGTATACCTCGATTTCTTCTTTGAAACTCATGATGTAGCCCAACTGGTCCACGCCCTTGAGCAGGCAGGTCTTGGAAAATGGGTCAATCGGGAAGGAAACGATCTGATCGCCGGGCAAGGTAGCAGATTGGGCTTCCAGATCGATCGTGATCTCCGCGTTTGGTACTTCTTCCGCCAGATCGAACAGGGACTTGTGGGTCTCGGCATCCACGATGATCGGCAGCAGGCCGTTCTTGAGGGAATTATTGCGGAAGATATCGGCGAAGGAGGTGCTGATGACAGCCCGGAATCCGTAGCCGGTCAACGCCCAGGGGGCATGCTCGCGGCTCGAACCACACCCAAAGTTGTCCCCGGCTAACAATATCTGCGCGCCCTGATACTTGGGATCGTTAAGCACGAACCCCGGCTTGGGGCTGCCGTCCGGGTTGTAGCGCCAGTCGGAGAATAGGGCATCGCCCATGCCGTTCTTGTCGGTTGCTTTCAGGAAACGGGCCGGGATGATCTGGTCCGTGTCTACATTTTCAACGGGCAGCGGAACCATGCGTGAGGTGAGCGTTGTAAATTGAGCCATAAGTAATTTCCGATTTACGATTGACGGGTAGGACGCCTTCCGGCAAAGACAGCCAATTCAAAGATACGAAAGTAACAATCCACCTGCTCGAAGCCGATCTCGCGCAGCCAGTCACATTGGGTTTCAATGGGCGTCAGCAGGTTGGTTTCCTTGTCAGGGCGGTTTAGGAAAATGTCGGCGATATCCTGTCGCGTTTTCGAGCCGCCGTTCTGGACTTCGATGGCGTAACGCCCAGCGATGATATGGTCATTGAGCAAATCGGTCGCCAAAGTTGCGGACGGCAGGATATGCTCGATGTTGATGAACCAACCACCGGGAGCCAGCAATCCGAAGATATCTTCATAAATGACACGTTTGCGCTCATCAGGCTGGTGATGGATCGAATAGCGGGACACTATCGCATCGAACGGAGCCGAATCTTGCATTGCGTTCACCCAGGCGGGATCGGCGTAATCCAGGTTCATAAACTGGAGTTGATGCGCAAAATCCTTGAGCTGTATGCGCGCCTGTTCCAGCATGGGTTTCGAAAAATCAGCTAATACGCCCCGGCACTCGGGGTATTTCTCCATCAGGGCTGCGCCCAGAATCCCATCGCCGCAGCCCAGGTCAATGAACGACCTGACCGGCTCCGGGCGGGTTGCCAGCAGAGTCAGCATCACGCCGATCTGTTCGCGCGCCAGCGGGATGGCGGCGTGGAAACTGAGAAAGCGCTCCACAATGGACGCCTGCTTCCAGACTTCTGCGGTGACAGGTGCAGTATCGCTCATGACATGACCGTTCGGGCGTCGGTAATCTGGCCGGTGAGGGCGGTGGCGGCGGCAGTCAACGGCGAGGCCAAGAAGGTGCGCCCACCTTTGCCCTGGCGGCCTTCGAAGTTGCGGTTGCTGGTGCTGACGGCGTACTGGCCGGGTTCGAGCTGGTCGCCGTTCATCGCCAGGCACATCGAGCAACCCGCTTCACGCCAATCGGCTCCGGCTTCTTTGAATATCTTGTCGAGACCTTCGGCCTCGGCCTGCTTCTTGACCTGCTGCGAGCCGGGCACGACCATGACGCGCACGTCACCGGCGACCTTGCGGCCTTTCAGCAACGAGGCCGCCTGACGCAAGTCGGAGATGCGGGAGTTGGTACAACTGCCGATGAAGACCACGTCCACTTTCTTGCCGAGCAAAGGCTGACCCGGCTGCAAATCCATGTAAGCCAGCGATTTTTCGAGAGCGGCTTTCTGCGACGGATCACTGTACGAGGCCGGGTCAGGGATGCGCTCACTGATCTTCATGCCCATGCCGGGATTAGTGCCATAGGTAATCATCGGCTCCAGGGTAGAGGCATCCAGCGTGACAGATTTGTCGTAGGCCGCACCCTCGTCGCTGGACAGGGATTTCCAGAACGCGATGGCTTTGTCCCATGCTTCACCCTGCGGAGCAAACTCACGCCCGGCCAGATATTCGAAGGTGGTTTCGTCTGAGGCGATCATGCCCGCGCGCGCGCCGCCTTCGATGGACATATTGCAGATGGTCATGCG
>CAZLOC010000240.1:0-6313 GCA_964560935.1 uncultured Anaerolineaceae bacterium
AAATCAATCCGGCAGAGTTGACCAGGAGAAATTGAACTTTTATGTGTGGAATTGCCGGATTCTGGAACCTGAACCATGAGCCTGTTTCCCAGGCCATGCTGGAGCGTTTCACCAACGCGATAGCGCATCGCGGTCCGGACGGGAACGGGTTCTACGTTGATTCCGACACCAATCTGGGCCTGGGGCATCGCCGCCTTGCTATCCTTGATACAACCGATACCGGTCGGCAGCCTATGTCTTATGGCAACGGCCGTTATTGGATTACGTTCAATGGCGAGATCTATAATTTCCTCGAGTTACGAGACGAACTCAAGAAACTGGGTTATCAATTCTTTACCGAATCTGACACCGAAGTTGTGATGGCAGCTTACGATAAATGGGGGGAAGATTGCCAGTTGCATTTCAACGGCATGTGGGCTTTTACGCTCTGGGACTGCCAGGAAAAGCAGTTGTTTCTTTCGCGCGACCGCTTCGGGGTCAAGCCGCTGATGTATTTCTACGATAGAAAGCGCTTTGCTTTTGCTTCTGAGATGAAAGCATTTTTGGCGTTGGATTGGTTCCCCGCGGAATTCGATCCGGAGATGGTCGCCGCTGCCTTAACCGGACACCAGAACGTCGAAGGAACAGAACGCTGCCTGCTGCGCGACCTGAATCGCCTACTCGGCGGCTATTGCCTGACGATCAACCAAAACGGTGATCTCAATAAACGACGTTGGTGGAACACGTTCGATCATCTGGAAACTGTGCCTGCTGCGTATGATGAGCAAGTCAAGCGTTACCGTGAGTTGTTCCTGGATGCCTGTCGTATCCGTATGCGCAGCGATGTGCCGATCGGCACCGCCCTGAGCGGTGGTCTGGATTCCAGTTCGATTGTCTGTGGGATGCGTCATATCCGCGATACCGGCGATGCTGGCGACCGGCTGGCGAGTGACTGGCAACGGGCCTTTGTCGCTACCTATCCCGGTTCGGTCATTGACGAGAGAAAATATGCGGACGAAGTTGTCAAAAGGACAGGTGCTCAGCCAGTATATTGCGAGATCAACCCGAATATGTATCTTGAGAATTTCGAGCAATTCCTCTTTCAATTCGAAGAAATTTCAGATATTCACCTGGGACCCTGGTTGGTGCACAAAGCCCAACGGGAACATGGCGTGGTAGTCACCCTCGATGGTCATGGCGGCGATGAGGCCCTCACAGGCTATCCGTGGCACGTGACTTCAGCTTTGAAAGACTCGTTATCCGGCCTATCCCTTGGGCGGACCGCGGAGTTGCTTGATACGATGAAAAAACTGGAACTCTTTCCACAGGAACAGTTCTACTGGAAGAGCATTCAGGAAATAAGCGGCAAGCTTTTTGACAAGGCGTTCAAGAAAGAGAGTGCCTGGCTGGTGAAATCTCCAGCGGAATTTTACTCGCCCGCTTATGAAGAGGATCGGCCACGCATCAGGGAGCGGGATGGCCTGTTCCAGCGGCTTTATAATGACTTTCACTTTACGGAATTACCTACGAACTTGCGCGACTTCGACCGCCTGTCCATGGCGCATGGTGTAGAAGTGCGCTCCCCGTTCATGGACTGGCGGCTGGTGACGTTTACCTTTTCGCTTCCATCAGCGAGTAAGCTTGGGGGCGGTTTCACCAAGCGCATCCTGCGCGATGCGCTTAAGGACATCCTGCCCGAACCGATCCGCCTGCGCACGCGCAAGCTGGGTTTCCCGAACATGGCCGAAAGTTGGTCGTCGCCCAGGGCACAGGAGTTCATCCGTGATGTAGTGCTGAGCGCGGACTTCCGCGAGTCAAGTATTTGGGATGGCAGACTTATTGACACAGAGTTGGAGAGGGCCATGCGTGAGCAGGATTTAGCGCCTATCAAGAAAGCTTGGACCTACGTGCAGGCCATGTCGCTGATCAACTTGTTCCGGGAAAAGCGGAGGCTTTTGCAATGATCACCATCGTGGATTATGGCGTTGGCAACCTGGGTTCGATTGTCAACATGCTCAAGAAGGTCGGCGCAAAAGCCCAGGCTTCGTCTGATCCGGATGTATTGCGCCAGGCCGAAAAGCTCATCCTGCCGGGCGTGGGCGCATTTGACCCTGGCATGAGAAAGCTTAACGAAGTCGGGTTGGTTCCTTTGCTGAACGAACTTGTGCTAGAGAAGAAAGTCCCGGTGATTGGCTTGTGTCTGGGGATGCAGTTGATGACCAATGGAAGCGAAGAGGGTGTGGAGGCAGGCCTGGGATGGATCGATGCGGAAACCATCCGCTTCAAATTTGGCCCGGAGAATGCACACCTGAAAGTTCCGCACATGGGTTGGAATACGCTTGATGTTCAGCGTCAACACCCGCTCGTTGCGGACCTGGGGCCTGAGTCCCGTTTCTATTTTGTTCACTCGTACCATATTGTCTGCAACGATGAGACAGACGTGGTGGCCTACACGGACTACGGTTACCCACTGGCAGCGGTCATCAATAAGGGCAACATCATGGGCGCGCAGTTCCATCCCGAAAAGAGCCATAGGTATGGGATGCAATTGCTCAAAAACTTTGCGGAGCGTGTGGCATGATCCGTCCGCGTGTGATACCGGCTCTACTGCTCAAGGGGCAGGGGTTGGTCAAGACTGTTAAATTCAAAGACCCAAAATATCTTGGCGACCCGATCAATATTGTCAAGATTTTCAACGACAAGGAAGTGGATGAACTTATTTTCCTTGATATTACCGCTACCAATGAAAAACGCCGGCCTCTGTTCGAGACGTTGAGCAAGATTACCAGTGAGTGTTTCATGCCGCTGGGCTACGGCGGCGGCATCCGTAGCCTGGATGATGTTAAAACATTGCTCAACCTGGGCATTGAAAAGGTGATTTTGAACGCGATTGCGGTAGAAAATCCTGCGTTTGTGACCGAAGTAGCGGATTACGCCGGCAGCCAGGCAGTGGTTGTTTCGATGGATGTCAAAAAGGGGTTTCTGGGAAAATATGAGGTGGTGACCCACAGCGGAAAAACGGGAGCAGGTTTGGACCCCGTCCGACACGCGCTGGAGATGGAAAAACGGGGTGCGGGGGAGTTGTTCGTCAACTCGATTGACCGCGACGGTATGATGCAGGGCTATGATCTCGATCTGGTCCGCCGCGTGGCTGATGCTGTGAATATCCCGGTGGTGGCTTGCGGCGGTGCGGGCGATATCCAGCACCTGGCGGAAGCCATCCAGCAGGGGGGCGCATCGGCTGCGGCGGCTGGGAGCATGTTTGTTTTTCAGGGACCGCTGCGTGGTGTGTTGATCAGTTACCCGTCGCAAGAAGAACTCAGGCGCGTACTGCCCTGATCGCAGGAGAATCAATGACTAGAGATTACCGTATTTGCACACGTTGCTTAATGGATACCAGCGATCCTGAGATTGTCTTCGATGAACAGGGCGTGTGTAATCATTGTCACGATTATGACCGTTTGGTGGCGCAAAAGGTGCTCGAAGGGGAGGCGGGACGCCAATATCTGGAACGCTTGGCTGAGAAGATGAAGCACGATGGCCGCGGCAAGCCTTACGATTGCATCATCGGCGTCAGCGGCGGTGTGGATAGCACCTACGTGGCCTATCTGGTCAAAAAGATGGGGCTGCGGCCGTTGGCCGTGCACATGGACAACGGCTGGGACTCAGAGTTGGCGGTCAAAAACATCGAGGAGACTCTCAAACGGCTGGATATCGATCTCTATACCGAGGTGCTGGACTGGGAAGAGTTCAAAGATATCCAGGTAGCCATGCTTAAGGCCTCCACGCCTGATTCCGAAGTTCCCAGTGACCACGCCATCAGCGCTGTGCTGGGGAACATGGCCGACAAGCTCAAGGTGAGATATATCATTTCGGGCGCAAATGTGCGCACGGAAACGCACCTGCCGCGCGCCTGGTCTTATGGGCATTTTGACTGGAAATATATTCGCGGTGTGCATAAGCGGTTTGGTAGCCGCCGCTTGAAATCATTTCCCCATATCAGTTTCTTTACATATTATCGTCGTTTGCTGACCCACCGCCGCATCGATATTTTGAACTATATCGATTACAACAAGAATGAAGCCATGCAGATATTGCAAAACGAGTTGGGCTGGCGTTACTATGGCGGCAAGCACTACGAGTCCATTTATACACGCTTTTATCAGGGCTATATCCTGCCATCCAAGTTCGGTTTCGATAAACGCCGTTCGCATCTCTCCAGCCTGATCTGTTCGGGCGAGATCGCGCGCGAGGCCGCCTTGGATGAACTGGAGAAGCCCACCTATGCGCCTGCGATGCAAGAAGAAGACCGCGAATACGTGGTCAAAAAACTTGGCCTGACAGATGAGCAATTCGAGGCCATCATTGACGCTCCCAGGAAAACATTCTGGGATTATCCTTCCTACAGCCGAGTGCTCGAAGGCCCACTCTTCAACGGGCTTTTCGTCTTTGCGCGTGACCTGTATCGTTTGCGGCAGAAACGTCAGCACCAGGATTAATCCATGCGGATCGCTTCGATCAATCTCCACTGGCCGCGCACGAAAGACAGCGGCGTGGGGAAGAAACTGGACCAGCAGATCAGGCTTTGGAAGGCGGGCGGACACGAAGCCCGCCTCTTCATGCACACCTCCCGCTACGCGCCTCTTTCGGACCTGATACCTGCTGAGGTCATCCCATACGACTCGGTCGGGAAACTGGGTACCGAGTTCAATCGCGCCAAAGCCGCCCGGGAACTGGTAATGTCTGTGCAGGTATTTCAGCCGGATGTGATCTACCTGCGCCTGGCAATGTATGTTTATCCCGTGCATCAATTGACCCGGATTGCGCCTGTTGTGGGGGAGATCAACACCAATGACCTGGAGCAGCACAAAGAGTTGGGAACAGTCCTCTCCCTGTATAACCGTCTGACGCGCGGAATCCTGCTAAAGCGGGTGAGCGGATTGGTCTCTGTTTCCGAAGAACTTGCCCGGGATGCGTCATATATTTCCTACCGCAAGCCGATGCGCGTGATTTCCAATGGCATTGATCTAAGCGCTTTTCTGCCATTGGATGCACCGAACAATGAAACGCCCCGGCTGGTCTTTATCGGCACGCCTGGCTATTCCTGGCACGGCGTGGACAAGTTGGTCGAATTGGCGCGCACTTTCCCGGATTTGCATATCGATATTGTGGGATATGACCAGCTGCCCGAACATGCGCCGCTGCCCCAAAACTTGACCTTGCATGGTTACCTGAACGCAGACAGCTATCGAAAGGTCATGGCAGGCTGCGATCTTGCCATCAGTACCCTGGCGTTACACCGTAAGGGCATGGAAGAGGCCTGTCCCTTGAAAACGCGCGAATGTCTGGCGTATGGCTTGCCGATGGTATTACCCTATGTGGACACTGACCTCAAGGATTTGGACTGCGATTTCCTGTTGAAGATTCCCAATAAAGAGGATAATATTCAGACGCACGGACAGATCATCCGCGATTTTGCTTACCGCATGCGTGGACGGCGTGTAAAGCGGAACTTGATCGCTTCTATTGACCAGGTCGCCAAAGAAGCAGAACGAATCCGCTTTTTCGAAGAAATAGCATCTTCTCGATAAATCGGGGCACATCCCCCCTTTCTTTTTGAGAAGATACAAGAAATACTTTCAAGTGCCGCAACCATATGAAATTGTAGAGCTACTTTGAATTTTATCCTTTGATAAGCGGTAAGTAACCTTACATCTTTAGATTGTTGCGGTACAAGCAGGAGATGATGATGTCTGCACAAATGCAGAAGAGAACGATCAACATAAGTGGACAAGCTGCCAGAATATTAGTGGCAGCGGTTTTTGCATACATCTTAATACGCGCTTGTGTTGAGTTCTATGCTGTTGCCTGGGGGACGGGTGTCTGGCTGGGAGAGTTTTCGCTCAAGTGGGGAATTGGCTTCTTCGGCTTTGTCCTGTTTTGTATTCTGGCCTGGGCTGGCGCCCTGCTGATCATGTGGAAGCCATCCGTTTTTGGCAGATTTCCCGACCAAATTGTTTCCTTGCGTCGAAAGATAAAAGCATTTCGCTGGATTGTAGTCATCGCATTACTGGCATTCCCGGTCTGGTTTTTACAATATACACCCTGGGGAGTCGTTTTTAGCGGATTGTACTTCCGGCTCATGCTTTGGGTTTATGTAGCCTTGGGACTGGCTGTATTCCTGAAATCCGATGAGCGGTTAGTGAGCTGGCCAACGGTTCTGGCCGCGCTTTTGCTGACATCGAGCGTTTTTTCGTTGGCTTTCGCCTTTATCAATGTGAGTGATTATCCGTTCTCTATCGGCTGGTCAGAGGGAAATCGCATGTGGGATTAT
>CAZLOC010000241.1:0-1149 GCA_964560935.1 uncultured Anaerolineaceae bacterium
CTGAAAGACGTCGAATACTACAAAGACCCGGTCTTCGGCTTCGACGTGCCCAAATCCTGCCCGGACGTGCCGCCCGAAGTGCTGCAACCCTGGTCTTCCTGGCCCAGCCGCGCCGAGTACGACAAGCGCTACAAGGACCTGGCCATGCGCTTCATCCAAAACTTTGCCAAGTTTGAGGAAGGCACACCCAGGGATGTGGTGGAGGCCGGTCCAACGGTGTGATCCCTGCCCTTCGCAAATGCGAACCATCCCAGTCGTATTTACGGAAAGTGTCCGCCGAAGGTTCCTGCAGGGCGATAGGGTGAACAGGTAGAGGATGTATCGAATTTATCAACAACCCGGATTCTATGATGAGCCGGGTTGTTGGTTCGTACCGTAATATCGAATTGTTTTTCTACAAAGGGTGACTGCTGTCTCAGTCGGAGGGGGCGCTTGTTTTCTTGTACAGCGCCCAGAACAGATCAAGACTTGGATACGGGAAGATAAGATCATCGGGTATGAGATTTATCAACTTTGCCCCCAGCCTTCCCAAAGCTGAGCCACCCATTTTATATTGCAAGAGCGATTTTGCGTGCCCGCTGCTTATCTTCTTTGCCGGCCGACCCCGCGCCACTTCCTCAAATCCAAACTGCCTGACCAGCAGCCTCAGGGTTTCTGGTGAAAAGAAATGTAAGACGCTGGGAGGGCTGTACTCGTGCCAACCTTTGCCCATCGCCCGGGCCATAAAGCTATCTTTGTTCCAGGTTTCGATCAGCCAGTATCCGGATGGTTTTGTAAGGTCCGCCGCAACTTGCAAGGCCTGTTTCAGCTGATAAAAATGGGGCACAACTTGAATCATAGTAACCAGATCGAACTTCTGCTCACTTTTAAAATGCTCCAGAGAGCCAACTTCAACATTAACCCCAGTATTCTTGCAACCGTACTCCGCCATGGTCTCGTTGGGTTCCAGTCCCAAACCCTCCCACCGATACTCGCTTAGTCCTTTTAATATAAATCCGGCGGCAGCGCCGACATCCAGCACCTTGCCTGGCTCCATGTACTGGCTTAATATTTTGCCATACTGTCTGCCATGCCCGGTGATAATTTTCTCCTCGCTAAGGTAGTCCGAGTATCCAGCTCCACCTCCAATGAAGTAATTATCCCCGTATA
>CAZLOC010000241.1:1249-6307 GCA_964560935.1 uncultured Anaerolineaceae bacterium
ATCCGTGTCGGTAATCCGAAAAAGAGTCGCTACAAGATTGTTTATAGGACGTAGAAAGCCAAGAATAGTTACACAACTGATTTATTCTGGTGAAATCAGCCTGGAGACAGGCACTCCCGCTAAGAGAGAATTCCGATAGACCCTCTCTTATATTGTATAATGGAAATTGGAAACGCCAGATTTCCAACACAAACCTATTCTATTACCCCAATCATATAAAGGAGTTATTCAATGTCTGTCTCAAGAGTATCCGAGATCAAGGCAACTTCGACCAAGAGTTTCGATGATGCGATCAAACAAGGCGTCGCGCGCGCTTCAAAAACCCTGAGAAACGTTAAATCCGCCTGGGTTGAAAATCAGGATGTGAGCGTTGACGAAAATGGTGAAATCACCGAATACCGGGTCCAGTTGAAGGTAACCTTTATTCTAGAAGATTAAATAAATACCTGAATCGAATCAGCCTCAAGCTTCAGGCAAGCAGCAAGGGACTTACAGGTTCTTGGCAGTTAGTGTCAATGGATATCGAACCTGGTAGGATGTCTTTACGTGCCTAAACCTGGAGATGTGGAATCTGCCCGTGCTTTTTTATTCCCGATGGACAAGGATGACCAATGATAAAACTTTCGGATTACCCAATCATCGCATTGGAAGATATCGTCCGGCTTCAACGACGCATAGAAGATTCGAAAATGCCGCAGAAAGTAGTCGATGAGAACTTGCTGATCGGCAGTTGGAACATCAGGCATTTCGGGGCGGTTCATAAATCCTGGAGAGATAACCCCGATAACTCAAAGCGAAACCTGAGATCGCTGGTGTATATCGCGGAAATAATAAAAAGGTTCGATGTCATTGCGATACAAGAAGTCAAAGCGGATACATCCGGGATACGCTTTCTGCTCAAAGAATTTTTAGGGCCAGATTGGGGGCTGATCGTGAGTGATGTTTCTGCAGGAGCAAAGGGGAACAATGAGCGGCTGGCTTTTATCTATGATAAGCGCCGGGTAGTGCCATCTGGGTTAGCGGGCGAGATTGTTCTGCCTTCGGAAGCTGGTGGGGATCCCTCTCAGCAATTCGACCGCACCCCGTATATCGTTGGCTTTCAGGCAGCGGGTGAAGGATTTGCCCTGTTAACGGCACATATCAGGTACGGGGATCGACCGCAAGACCGCTTGGGGGAAATCAAATCTTTTTCTCACTATACTGCAAATGAAATTCGTGATCGCGCCACAACGGGCGGTGAAGAAAAGAACCTGATCGTACTGGGCGATTTCAACATCGATGATCGTGGAGACAATCCCCTGTTCCAGGCTTTTGTTTCCACGGGGTTGATTGTGCCTTCGCAGTTGCTAAATCTGAAGACAACCTATTCGACAAAACCAAAATACTATGACCAGATCGCCTGGTTTATGGGTAATCTCGATTTATTGACAAATGAACGTGCTGGCGTGATCGACTTTGGCGGAGCAGTCTATCGTGACCTTGGCTTGCGGCAAATGTCATTTCTGGTATCGGATCATTTTCCAGTCTGGGTGGAATTTATCATCGACCGCAGTACGGAGCATATCGCCCAACGCTTAGGGATTGACCCGGCCATGCCCGACCCTTTCAAATCCATTCTCGGTTAGCAATGGTCTTGTGGCTCTTTGGGAATTTCCGTGGTAGATACCCGGATTTGGGATGAGAGCGTGCGTACGCACGCTCTCATCCCAAATCCGGCCCTCTTACCGGCAAAGCCTGGAGAACCGGTCTTGTTCTAAACAAGCTCTTGTAGAAACATAGTAGAATCGGATTGATAAAGTGCGAGGAGGTGTAAGATGACTGACGGGAATGATCGTGAAGTGATCGAAGCTGGGCGGCGGCGGAAGGGTGGCGGCAAGCCGCAAGGTCGTGCAGAGGCGCCAATTCGCAGGCAGCCGGGTTCGGATCAGGGCGGGGGAACGCCGCGTCCGTCGGGAGGCGGTTTACGCATGCCTTCGCGGGGCGGGATAGGCGGTTGCGGTACCGTGTTGATCTTGATTCTTTTGGTCGGCTATTTTCTATTAAGCGGTGGCGGCGGTCTTGACTTTGGTGCGCCGGTCGATCAACCGTATGTCGAGCAGCCTTATCAAGAGCAGCCCCAGGAGGCTGCCCAGCCGCAGACGAACTTTACACCGCCCGCGGCCGCGGGTAGTGGCCAGACGTGGCTGGTGATGTTATATCAAGACGCGGACGACCAGATCCTAGAAAAGGATATTTATATTGACCTGAACGAGGCCGAGCGGGTCGGGTCGAGTGAGAACGTGCACATCGTGGCGCAGCTCGACCGTTTCCATTCCGGTTTTTCGGGTGATGGAGACTGGACAACTGCGCGCCGTTACTACGTGACCCGGGATGATGACCTGGCGCGTGTTGGTTCCCGGCTTGTGCAGGACCTGGGCGAGGCAGATATGGGCTCGGGTGAGACGCTGGTGGATTTCGTCACCTGGGCGGTTGCTACCTTTCCGGCCGATCGATACATCCTGATCTTGTCTGACCACGGCTTGGGTTGGCCGGGCGGTTGGAGCGACCCTTCGCCCGGCAGGATGGATGGCAGTCGCTCGCCGCTGGCCGCACGCCTGGGCCAGAATATCTACCTGAATGAATTGGACCAGGCGCTGGGCATTGCCCGCCAGCAGGCCGGCATCGACAAATTCGACTTGATCGGCATGGACGCCTGCCTGATGTCACAGTTGGAAGTATACGCCGCCTTGCAGCCGCATGCGCGTGTTGCGGTCGCTTCGGAAGAAGTGGAGCCTTCCCTGGGTTGGGCTTATGTCGGCTTCCTGGATGCGCTGACTTCCAACCCGGGCATGTCCGCCGAGGACGTGGGTAGGTTGATCGTGCAGAGCTACATTCGCGAAGACCAGCGCATTACGGATGCCCAGGCGCGCGCCGACTTCCTGCGCGGCGGTTCGCCGCTGGGTGGTTTGTTCGGCACTTCCAATGTCAGCGCTGAGCAGTTGGCTGCTCAAATGGAGCAGAACGTGACGCTCGCTGCCGTGGATCTGGAGCAAATGCCGGATTTGATGGCTATCGTGAACGATTTTGTGTATGCCTTGCAAGGGGAGGACCAATCGTTAGTGGCGCAGGCGCGCAGCTATGCACAGTCCTACACCAGTATTTTTGGCAAGCAGGTGCCGCCTGCGTACATCGACCTGGGGCATTTTGCGGCGCTGGTAGGGCGTAATACCCGGGATGGGAATGTGTCCCGGGCGGCGGAGCAGGTGCTTTCCGGTCTGAGCCGGTTCGTGATTGCCGAGAAGCACGGCGCTGGCAAGCCGGGTTCCACTGGCGTGGCCATTTACTTCCCCAATTCCACGCTTTACAGCTCGCCATTGACCGGGCCGCAATCCTATACCGAAATTGCCGAGCGTTTTGTTGCGGCTTCCTTGTGGGACGACTTCCTGGCCTTTCATTACCATGACCGTAGCTTCAGCCCGCAGGACGCCATACCAGTTGTGCCCTCAGGCGGCCCTACGCGCGCGCCGGGGCAGGGCAATATTACAGTTTCTGAGATCACGGCTTCGTCCAATAGCGCCGCGCCGGATCAATCGGTACGGCTGAGCGTTGATATCGGCGGTCAGAATATCGGCTATATCTACCTGTTCGTCGGTTACTACGACAGCAGCTCCAACTCGATCTACGTGGCCGATACGGATTACCTGGAAAGCCCGAATGTGCGCGAGTTGAACGGCGTTTATTATCCTGAGTGGAGCGAAGACTTTACGCTGGCGTTCAACTGGGATCCGATTGTGTTCTCTGTTTCAGATGGAACCGATTCACTCCCGGCGCTCTTCTCCCCTGAGAACTATGGGTTGACCTTCGAAGAAGCGACATATTCGGTGGAAGGTTTGTATACCTTTGCCGAAACCGGCGATTCCCTGAATGCGCGTCTGTACTTCCAAAACGGCGCTTTGATGTCCGTATACGGTTTCACCGGAGCGGACGAAGCCGCTGCGCCTCGCGAGATCACGCCCCAGCCTGGTGACCGTTTTACGCTCTTCGAGAAATGGCTGGACCTGGCTTCCGATGGCAGCGTCCGGGAAACCGTTTACCAGCAGGGTGAAACGCTGACCTTTAGCTCCCAACCCTTCACCTGGGAGCAGCTCTATGCTGCGCAGGGCGAGTACATCGTCGGCTTTATCATCGAAGACCTGGATGGGGTCCAGTACCCGGTCTATACACAGGTGACGGTGAGATAGCCTTCGTTGGGATGTAATTGGAAAAACCCGGTTTCTTCGAAAGAGGAGCCGGGTTTTTGACTTGTGCCGCAACCCCGCCACAGGTCGGCGGGGCAACCCCGCCATAGATCGGCGGGGCAAGTCGCAACGATTTCCATATTGCCTAAACGTGGGTTTCTTGTATACTTGTACTATCTCCAAACGTAACCGTTCTCATGGGGAACCACCTATGACCCTTACACCGCAAGATTTCGTCAGCAAATGGAAGCGCGTGACTTCACGCGAGAAGCAGACCTATCAAGAGCATTTCATCGACCTGTGTCATTTGGTCGATCATCAAACGCCGAACGAATCTGACCCAACCGGCACGCGCTTTGCTTTTGAAATGGGCGCGGCAAAGACAAGCGGCGGACAGGGCTGGGCGGATGTTGCCAAGCTGGATTATTTCGGGTGGGAGTACAAGGGCAAAGATCACGATCTGGATAAAGCTTACGAGCAGCTTCTGCGTTATCGCGATGCGCTTCGGAATCCACCGCTGCTGATTGTTTCCGATATCAATCAGATCATCATCCGGACGAATTACACCAATCTTCCCACGCGGACGTTTGTTATCACGCTGGATGACATGCTCGACCCTGAGAGCCTCAAAATTCTCAAGACGGTTTTTACGAACCCCGAACATCTCAAACCACAAGAGACGGTCGAAAGCGTTACGCAGGCAGCCGCGGCGCAATTCTCCAGACTGGCTGAGAACCTGTGCAGATACGGAGATGACCCGCAGGAGATCGCGCATTTCCTCATCCGCCTTTTGTTCTGTTTGTTTGCGGAAGACATCGGACTGCTGCCTGAAAAATTGTTC
>CAZLOC010000242.1:0-6292 GCA_964560935.1 uncultured Anaerolineaceae bacterium
AGTTCGAGGAGGGCGTGTTCCAACCATTCGATATCCGGCGATAGATCGCTTGCCATCGAGGTCGGTCGCAGAAAAGGAGCTTCTGCGCCATATTGCTCCGCAATTTCAACATAACGAGGCGAATCCGTTGAAACGACAACCGCAGAAAAGACGCCACTCTTTCGCGCAGCGGCAATCGTATACGCGATGGTGGGATGCCCCGCAAGCGGGCGAATGTTCTTGTCCGCCACGCGTTTGGAACCGGAGCGAGCCGGGATGAGGGCTACAATCGTAGGCGTGGGTTTACTCATAGTTGGGAGGGGTCAATATTGATGTAAATATCCTTCAACTCACAATATACATCTAACGCCTCACTACCAGGTTCGCGCGAACCGTTCCCAGACTGCTTACGTCCGCCGAAGGGCATATGCGGCTCGGAACCATGCGTACCGGCATTGACAACCGCTACACCACTTTGCACTCTTTCACAAAAACGCATGGCACGGTGCATGGATTTGGTATGGATGGATGCCGTCAGACCGTAAGGTGAATCGTTGGCAAGCGCCAGGGCTTCCTCGAAGTCTTTAACACGGAACAGGACAGCAATCGGACCAAACAATTCACATTCGGCAATTTCATCGTGTGGGTCGATGCCTTCGATAAGGGTTGGAGCCATGTAATATCCATCACGGTGGGCTTCATCACTAAGACGTTCCCCACCGACCAGGATGTTTGCGCCATCCTGGCGTGCTTTTCGCACGGCTGAGAGCATGTTGGTCAATTGTCCCTCATTGATAACAGGGCCAAAATCATCATCATCAGTGGGGCCAACTCTGAGCTTTTTCGTCCGTTCGAAAAGCATATCACGGAATTTGTCATAAACGGAATCGAAGATGATCACACGGCTATTCGATGCGCAGCGTTGCCCGGCGTTGCTGAACGCGGAAAGCAATACCCATTTGGCAGCATTTTCCAAGTCGGCGTCATCGCAGACGACCAGCGGGTTCTTGCCACCCAGTTCAAGCGAAATGCGGGCAAAACGTTCCCCGGCAGCACGCTGGATATAACGTCCAACCTCGGTGGAACCCGTGAACGAAATCACACCTACATCCGGGTGCTCAACTAACGGTGCGCCAGCCTCTTCTCCATAACCTTGCACAATGTTGAAGATGCCTGCTGGAAAACCTATTTCAGCAGCAAGCTTACCAACGATCCAGGCGGTGGCTGGCGTATCTTCCGCCGCTTTCAGGACAACAGAGTTGCCACAAACCAATGCGGGGAAGATCTTCCACGCAACATTGGCGATGGGTGTGTTGGCAGCGATAATCAGTCCGGCCACACCTATCGGCTGGCGGACAGTCATCGCGTATTTGTTCGGCGTTCCGCTGGTGGTGGTGCGCCCGTACAAACGCTGGCCTTCGCTAGCGTAGAACAATCCGCACTGGATGGCGCCACCGGTCTCGCCCAGCGATTCTTTGTAGGATTTGCCGGTCTCAGCCGCAACGATATGGGCGATCTCCTCCTGGTGGTCCTGCATGGCGACCACCAATTTGTGGAGCAGTAGCCCGCGCTGAACGGCAGGGGTAGCGGCCCAAATCGGTTGGGAGCGTTTGGCTGCTTCAACGGCAGCAGCCATATCGTCTGCACGTGAACGCGAAACACGGGTTTGTACATTTCCTGTATGCGGGTCCAGCTTGTCGAACCATTCATTCCCGATAGCAGTTTGTTCTTGGCCATCAATCCAATTTGTGATTTTTTCCGGGAGAATTCCTGTTCTGCTCATTGCACTTTCCTTTTTTCTTGGTCAAACTCGCCAATCCTCGCGAGCCACGGCCTCCGGGTTGTCATTTCGAAATGAACTGAACACCAGGCCTGAGACGGGAGATTGTTCAAGTAATGAGGTCTCTACTTGCACCGAACGCTCGTCCCACTGACGAGCAATATACAATTTGACAGTTCCCTTTGCAAATACAGGCGCATAGGTCACTCGCAAATGATCTTGCAAGGAAGGCATATTATAACCATCAAGATAATTTTGCTTATAACCATAGCCGCGATGCATCGGCCATAATTGATGCCACATTGACGGACACTGGCTGGAGTTCTGATTAATGACCAACTCGTCTATCAGATCTTGTTCCACCCAGGCAGGCAAATCTAAAGTTGCGTTACCAAACGGCGGGCCAAGAACATCTCCGCGTGCTGCTCCAAGGGCCAATTTTACGCCAAGTGGTTTCAAATCCTGGCGCAATTCCTGCAAGAAGAGGGTAAGGTACTCTCCGCACAGATCGCGCCAGGCTTGCAAATCAAAGTCTTGCGTACATATATCTCGACCATAACGCTGCTGATAATCCTTGCGGACGGGCTCATTAAAACCGTATTGGTCAGCAAAATCAGCCGGCTGGGATTGAGACCGTAGACAGACAAATAAGCCATCAAAAGAATGCCTGG
Source organism: uncultured Anaerolineaceae bacterium (assembly GCA_964560935.1). GTDB lineage: Bacteria > Chloroflexota > Anaerolineae > Anaerolineales > Villigracilaceae > JAABUE01. The sequence goes on from CAZLOC010000242.1 coordinate 2,431, forward strand.
ACAGCAATTTTAGAAACCGCTGACGGAAATGCATGCGCACTTCTGGGTAAGCCAGACGGAGCACTCCCCATTGGTGATACTTTCCTGTACGATCCACCAGCACAAACTCCGGATGCTGACGACTGAAATCTGTCTGCCAGGAAACGTGCTGTCCATGCATAGCATTGTGGTAACTAACCTGGCGAACCTTTTTCGGCGGCAAGGGCCAACCTTCGTCAAAAAGGGAAACGTAGAGGTAGGATTTCAAACCTGTTTCCTTTGCCAAGGCGGGGACGAGTTCCAGGTCATTCCAATCAACGACCCGGGCCTGGCTGGGATGACGGTATCCCGGCGCAGCCTGAAATCGCCCATTAAGATATTTACGGAACAGCCGCCAATGAATGGTTGACGCGCCTAAATCGTTTTGCCAACGTTCCATACGACGCTTTACCGCGTCAGGGCTGGACAGTCTACCGTCACCTTCTCCGAACGTAAGGTGATCGCCCCAGGAAACACTAACAATATTTCGAAGCTCCACGACTTAGACTCAGAAAGGATTTCACTCCAAACCATCAAAGTGAATATCTTCGTCTTCGAGCAAAGAGACCTTAAGTGTCTTGCCAATCACATTGTCAAGTTCGTAGGGCGGCAAACCATCTCCAGGGGATTTTATGGCAATGTCAGAGAAGGTTAAAACATAGCCTGCCGGCAAATCGCGCGCGGCTACAAGTTTCTTGCTCATTTTGACAATTGGGCCTACTTCGTTGGGTTTGACGCTTTTTACGCCGTCACCAAGCGCCAACTTTGTACGGCGCAGGTCGCGGACCAGCTTGCGCATCCCTATTGGTTCCAACGAGAAGGCATGGTCCGTTCCCTTCCAAGTATGGTTGAGCGTGAAATGCTGTTCGAGTACACGTGCGCCCAACACATACGCCCCGACGGCCATAGCGATACCGTTCTCATGGTCCGATAACCCAATAACAATATCCTGGAATTGTTCACGGAAGGTCTGGATGGTGCGCAAATTCAGGTCTTCATATTCGGCGGGGTAAGATGAAGTGCACTGTAGAATACATAATTGTTGATTGATCGGCATGATGGTGTCATATGCTCGTTGGACATCTTCCATAGAGCCGCCGCCAGTACTGACAATCATGGGTTTCCCAATTTTGGCAACATACTTTAGAAGTGGCGTATTTTTCAAATCGCCCGAAGCCATTTTGTAGACTGGCATATCCAATTCAGCCAGGAAGTCAGCGCTTGGGAAATCAAATGCTGTAGCAAACATGGTGACGCCAAGCTCTTTAGCATATTCTTTGAGTTCCACGTATTCTTTTTTGCCAAACTCAAGATGTTCACGATGAACACCATATGTTGGGCCAAAACTATTTCTATGATCATAAGGCCGGTTATAGGCAGTTTTTGTGAAGAGGGTTTTATTGTCTCTCTTCTGCAACTTGACAGCATTCACGCCACACTCTTTTGCCGTCTTAAAAAGCTCTTTCGCTTTCACCAAATCACCTTGATGATTGTGGCCGATCTCCGCAATGACAAAGCAATCGCTGTCGTCAGAAATCGTAAAGCCATCTATGGTAAGTTTTCTTGCCATTTTGTTTGAGGTCCTTTCAGTATTTAGTAGTATACGTTTTTATTCGATAGTATCTCACCGCACATAAATACAATTCCATGTTATGCCATCACCGCGGTCGGTTTTGGAAACCAAGTAGAAACCGTTAGACGCTAAAATTTTATTCACTTCATCACTCATCCCATCTGCGCTTCGTACTTCAACGAGAATGGATTTGAGATTTACTAACTGCAGGGTTTTCTCAGCGCCATGCAAAACATCGACCTCGGTACCATCCACATCCAGTTTAATATGATTTGGTACAGGCAAACCAAAATATTCGATAAGATAATCTACGCTAAAACCAAAAAGCTGCTGATTATAAATAAATTGAAAAGGAAACCCATTAGGCACATCTGTCCCAAGCCAGTGATCGGCACTACCTGCGTCCAGCGATTGATAATGGAATGTTATCATTCCTATATCTTCAGTCAGACCAACCATGTGAGGGGTAATGCTTTTTTGAAACCCATTTTCGATGATGTTTCTACAGAGTTGATGATAACTGGAGAAACTTGGCTCGAAAGCGTGAACGATTATATTTCCCTTATGATATGCTGTGGCAATCAAAGAGTAAGCACCAATGTTTGCACCCACATCAAAAAAAACTTCCCCAGCTTTTATATAATTTTCAATCCAAGTTACGGTCTCAGGTTCTTTCTCGCAAGCACGCGCTCGAAAAAGGTCAAGCAGAGAATCGGCCTGTATTTTAATGATATCGCGCGCATAGTCAAGCCGTACAGTAGGAGATAATTTATGCTTTATCCGCGCCAAGGTGCGAGGAGGGAGAATCAGAAGAGGTATTATAAAGATAAAATAGAAGCCATCAGCAAGAGCATCACCCACGATTCGCAATGAATAAAGGACAGCTTTAACTATTGTACCTTTCGCATCAGTCCTGATACCACTTACGAATTTCTTAATCAGAGATTTCATGCAGGAATCATCTATTTGGCAGACATTTTACTCAACAGAATTTAAATCTTGAGGTATGGGGGATTACCGCCCGCCACATTCAAAATAGCCTGAGACATCACCTCAGCAGCAGGACAATCAATTCCATGAGGCCGAATAAAGTATCGAATAAATTCACGACGTTGGTCTTTCTTACGATCCTCGCCTTTCACAATACCAGCGATTATAGAAACGGCTTCTCCAAAATCGTGGGGAAGCTCCAGAAAACCGGCATCCAACAGGTGTTTAAAGTGCGGGATACCCATTTGGGTTAACTCATATTGGTCTGATGCGATTGCAATACATGGTTTGTCAACAATCGCAGTCTCGATAAAGGCGCTAGTATTAATCCCAACAACGCCAGTACTATAGTAAAGGGAATGATAGAAATCTTGACGTACGTTCGATGTACCCATAACAAATAAATCCTTCTGCCAAATAATGGTATTACTGTTCTTAGGTTGATATTGCTCCCAATGGTTTAAGTTTTGAGGGTGTGGCCTGACAAGGAGAGTCAAATTTTGCAAGCCAGGGTGTTGATATAAGCTGGTCGCCAATTTGTCCACAAATTGAGTTTCATCACCCGCAATGAACCCAGACGAGCAAATATAGAGTAAATATGGTTTCCTAGGATCTATGCCAACATCTTGACAAAATCCCCGCCGATCAATCGTCGGCCGCAGATTGAACCAGGGATCGAATTTCGGTGCACCAGTACAAAAAATACGTTCTTCAGGAATATTATGCAGTTTTGTCGCCTCTTCAACCTGCCCTCGATTCCAGACAAAAAGCCAATCAGGGATAATTTGCAGGGTACCCTTTGTAGTCAAGTTATCCCAGCTTGGGATGATTATAATGGTTGGTATTCCTAAACTTTGCGCCGCTTTCAGATATTCTAACTCTTTGGAATAAGGCATGACCGCCGAAGCCGCAATTACTATTGATGGTTTATATTTCTCTAAGCTTCTAATGATAGGTCGACTGGGGGGAGCAACTGACGCCAAGCGATGTAGGATCATCCAAATCCAATCACTGGTCAGCCATCTCTTGAAAGGATTCAAACGTATTAACAGTCGAATAGGGAGAAAGAGATAACCTGACCATCGCTTTACAAGCAGAGAAGAAGTTGGCTGTCTTTTCCTCAAGTATGCAAGATAGTTGATGTGTTCCCTCACATAAGGCAAAAAAAACTGCCATACATCGCGCCGACCGATCATCCAGCCCATTTCATATGGAGAGTTTTCACGTTCAATAACAAAACGATTTGCGAAACCCTTATTTCGTGTTTTATCAATCAATAAT
>CAZLOC010000243.1:0-6236 GCA_964560935.1 uncultured Anaerolineaceae bacterium
CGTGCCGATGCCGACGTTGCCGGTCGTGCCAATGGTCATGCGGCGTGATCCGCCGGTTGTAATCGACGTGGCCCATAACCGTGAATCCGCTTTGCGCCTGCGCCAGACTCTCGACGAATTTTTCCCGAAGGTTCCGGTTGTTTTGCTCTTTTGTACCCTGGAAGATAAGGATATTTCCGGCATGCTGGCGGAATTATCTCCGCGAGTGGAATGGGTCATCGCTACACAGGCTGATCACCCGCGCGCGCCATCCGCTGAATGGATCGCGGAACAGGTCAGAAAAGCGGGGCTCCTCGTAGAAGCGGTCACGCCTGTCCCCGCTGCGTTGGAGCGGGCCCTGGAGTTGGCTGGGGAGCAAAAGCTGGTCTTGACGGCTGGAGGCGTTGCTTTTGCGGGCGAAGTGAGCGCTGCCTGGCAAAAGAGGAGCGGATAAATTTGTCAGGTCGCCGGACAGCTTGGGGTGGAGTCCGAAGCGCTCGAACCCGCCTGCCCTCGTGAGGGGGGCGAGGCGGCCTTTCATTGCAGGCTGGAATTACCCGAAAAAGATGGTAGCATTGTCCTGTCTGCCGGTTCGACGTTCGTCACCGCAGATATGGCCGCATGGGATAAAATAGGAAGGGAATCGTAAAGCGGGAACCGGAAATGAGGCCGGCTCTCGGAAGACGATCTCCGCTTCCCGACTCACGATTAACGGAAACCAAATGAACAATCACAACGACTGGAACGACGACGAAGAAGAAGATAATTTCAATTTAGCCTTATCGCAGCGTACCGAGGAACTCTACCGCATCCCGACCATGGAACCAGACGCAGACGGGTTGATCACAGCCTTTGTGCTGCCGCTGCGCGACCTGGTCATTTTCCCGCGCATGGTCTCGCCCATTTTCGTGGGGCGCGAGGCTTCGCTGCTGGCCGTGCAGGAAGCGCAGATGAACAACCAGACCGTCATCGGCCTGACCCAGCGCGATCCGGAGATCGACGAACCGGGTGTGGATGACTTCCTGAAGCTGGGCGTGGAAATGGCCGTAGGACGCCTGCTGCAAATGCCGGATGGCGCGCATTCCGCGCTGGTGCAGGGACGCCGCCGCGTGGAGATCGTGGAGTTCGTGCGTACATCGCCATATATAAAGGTACGCGCCCGCCCGGTCTATGAGTCGCAAACCCCGGACCGCGAAGTGCAGGCGTTGATGCGCTCGGCCGTGGACCTGTTCGAGCGCTGCGTGCAACTGGACCGTTCGATCCCCGAAGAGGCGCACCTGTTCGCCTTGAACATCTCCGAGCCAGGCTGGCTGGCGGATATGATCGCCACCGCGCTATCCTTGAATTATCTCGAGAAGCAAGACCTGTTGCTTATAACCGAGCCGGGGAAACGTTTGCAACGCATCAACAATCTGTTGGCCCAGGAAGTGGATGTGCTCGAGTTAGAGGACGAAATCCACAGCCGGGTACAGTCCGAAGTGGACCGCAGCCAGCGCGAGTTTTACCTGCGCGAACAGATGAAAGCCATCCAGACCGAGCTGGGCGAAGGCGATATCTGGACGCGCGACGTTAGCGAATTGCGCCAGAAGGTGGAAGCCGCCAACCTGCCGGACGAGCCGAAAGCGGTTGCTTTGAAGGAAATCGAGCGGTTGACCCAGATGCCGCCCATGGCGCCTGAAGTAGGCATCATTCGCACATACATTGACTGGATTGTTGACCTGCCATGGACGAAAATGAGCGCAGACAATCTGGATGTCAAGCATGCCGGCAGGATCTTGGAACGCGACCATTACGGTTTGAAGAAGGCCAAAGAACGCATTCTGGAATATATTGCAGTGCGTTCGCTCAAACCCAAAAAGGAGCGCCAACCGATTTTGTGCTTTGTTGGCCCGCCCGGCACGGGCAAGACCTCGCTGGGACGTTCGATTGCCGAAGCGTTAGGACGCGAGTTCGTGCGCGTCTCGCTGGGCGGCGTGCGTGATGAAGCTGAGATCCGCGGACATCGCCGCACCTACATCGGGGCGCTGCCCGGACGCATCCTGCAAACCATGAAACGCGCCGGAACAGGCAACCCGCTTTTCATGCTGGACGAAATCGACAAGCTCGGTTCCGATTTCCGCGGTGACCCGTCGTCCGCTTTGCTGGAAGTGCTCGATCCCGAGCAGAACTTTGCTTTTAGCGATCATTATTTGGAAATGCCGTTCGACCTGGCAAAGGTTATGTTCGTGACCACGGCCAATACGCTCAACAGCATCCCACCTGCGCTGCTCGACCGTATGGAAGTGATTGAGTTCCCCGGTTATATCGAAGAAGAAAAGTTGGAGATTGCCACGCGTTACCTCATCCCGCGCCAGATCGAAGAGAATGGCGTGGAAGATATCGCCCTGCACTTCGAGACCTCTGCCTTACAGAGGCTCATCCGCGAGTACACCTACGAGGCTGGCGTCCGCAACCTGGAGCGTGAGATCGGACGAATTTGTCGTAAGGTTGCGCGCCTGAAGGCCGAGGAGAAAAAATACCCGGTTGACGTTACCCCGGAAGTGGTTGAGAAGTTTCTTGGTCCGCAGCAGTTCTTTTCACCGGAAGCGGAACGGCAGGACGAAGTCGGTGTGGTGCAGTCCCTGGCCTGGACGGAAAACGGCGGTGAGATCATGCCGGTCGAAGTGGCGGTGCTGGAGGGTAAGGGTAACCTGCAAATGACCGGTCAGATGGGCGATGTGATGCAGGAATCCGTGCAGGCCGCATTAACTTACGTCAAGTCACGCGCCAAGTTATTTGAAATCGATCTGGAAGTCTTCGACCGCATGGACATCCACGTCCACATGCCGGAAGGAGCCATCCCAAAGGATGGCCCCTCGGCAGGCATCACCATGGCGACGGCTATGACCTCCGCGCTCACCGGGCGCCCGGTCTACCGCGATGTCGGCATGACAGGCGAGATCACCCTGCGCGGGCGTGTGCTGCCGATTGGCGGCGTGCGCGAGAAGGTGCTGGCTGCCCATCGGGCTGGCATCAAGGTTGTCGTGTTGCCCGAAAAGAACATGAAAGATTTGGTGGACGTGCCCAAGACTGCTCGCGCCGAACTCAAGATAATCCCGGTCACGCATATGGATCAGGTGTTGGAAGTGGCGCTTTCGCCGGAAGTGGTGATAGAACCGCCTCGTCCGCGCAGAAGACCGGAAGAACAAGATGATGTCGAGGAAGAGTAAATGGCAGTTTCTCTCAAGGATAAAGTTGTTCTTGTCACAGGCGCTTCATCTGGCTTTGGTAAAGATGTAGCCTATCTCTTTGCGGCTGAAGGCGCCAGAGTCGTTCTGGCTGCTCGTCGTCTTGATCGTTTGCAGAAGTTGGCTGAAGCGATTCAACGGGCAGGCGGTGAGGCTTTTGCTGTCCCCGTCGACGTCACCCAGCGCGCCGAGGTCGATCTCATGGTGCGCACAGTCATAGAAATCTATGAACAGGTGGATATTCTATTTAATAATGCCGGTTTCGGACGCCTTGATTGGCTCGAAGACCTCGAGCCAGACCGAGATATCGATACGCAAATACAAGTTAACCTGAACGGGCTCATTCACGTCACACGCACTGTGCTCCCATATATGATCAGGCGCCGTTCTGGTCACATCATCAATATGTCCTCGATTGCCGGGTGGGTAGCGGCTCCTTCTTGCACCATCTACGCCGCTACCAAATATGGTGTGCGCGGTTTTACGACAGCCCTGCGCCGCGAGGTAGCTCCTTTCGGCATCAAAGTATCCGGTATCTATCCCGGCCCGGCGTACACTGAGTTTGGCTGGGGGACCAGGAAGAATCGCAGACCGAAATGGCTCAACATGTTTTTTATCCCCTCCGAGGTTGTCTCTCATCGTGTTATACAACTTGCCAGGTATCCGCGCCGCAGCGTGATTGTTCCCTGGTGGTTCGCATGGATTGCCTGGGGAGAAAACCATTTTCCAGGTATTGCCGACCTTCTTATTTGGACGTTTTACACGAGTAAGAAGCGTAGATTGGGTAAAAAATGACCACAGCCCGCCTGGAAAAACTCGTCGCCTCTCTCCGGACTTCTGGCCTGGATGCCGTTGCCCTCAACCCTGGTTCTACCCTGACGTATCTGACGGGCGCGCAATTCCACCTGATGGAGCGCCCGGTCGTGTTATTGGTTGCCCAGGCACAGGATCCGGCAATTGTCTTGCCTGAACTGGAGATGCTCAAGGTCGAACAGATGCCATATCCTGTGCAGGCCTTCGCCTACGGCGAAAACCCGTCCGAATGGGATACGGCTTTTCGAAAGGCCACGCAGGCACTCGGTCTGGACGGGAAGCGCATCGGCGTCGAACCGAATCGGATGCGCCTGTTGGAGTTTCGTTATGTCAAGGCGGGAGCGCCCGAAGCGGACTATCCCGATGCCAGCCATGTATTGGGCTCGCTGCGTTTGAAGAAAGACAAGGAAGAAATCGAGGCTATGCGCAGAGCCGTCAAGGTGGCGCAGGCCGCGCTCGAAGCGACCATCCCACTGATCAAGGTCGGTATGACCGAGAAGGAATTGGCGGGTGAGTTGGGGGTGCAATTGTTGCGTAACGGTTCGGAGCCGGAACTGCCCTTTGCGCCAATCGTCTCCAGCGGGCCGAATTCGGCCAACCCGCATGCCAGTCCGACCGAGCGGAAGTTACAGGCCGGTGATTTACTGGTCATCGACTACGGCGCAACTGTGGATGGTTATATTTCGGATATCACGCGTACCTTTGCGGTAGGGCAGGTGGAGGCCGAGTGCGAGCGGATCCATAAGATCGTGCAGGAAGCCAATGCCGCCGGGCGCGCTGCCGGGAAACCGGGTGTGCCCTGCGCGGAGGTGGATAAGGCAGCGCGAGGTGTGATCGAAAAAGCTGGTTATGGTCAATATTTTACGCATCGTACCGGTCACGGCATTGGCATGGAAGCCCACGAGGAACCCTACATGCGCGGCGACAATATGCAGTTGCTGGAGCCGGGCATGGCTTATACGATCGAGCCGGGCATTTACCTGCCCGGTCGCAATGGTGCCCGCGTGGAAGATAATGTGGTGGTGACCGAGTCGGGTTCCGAGAGCCTGAGCGATCTACCGCGTGAGATGCGTGTGGTGGGATAACCTCTTTAGTCACGGATTGCATTTCGCGTTCGGCTTGCCATTTTATTAGTTCAAGGATATAATAAATTAGCTAATATAATTAGCTAATTGGAATGAATATGCCTCTAAAGTATCTCCCTGCAACCGAAGTAAAAAATCGTTTTGGACGTGTCCTGCGCGAAGTAACCAAAACAGGCGGCCCGATTTACGTTGAGCGTGATGGCAAGCCCGTCGCAGTCATCTTGAGTGTGCGCGAATACGAACGCACGCGGCGCGTTCCCTTGCCAGCCGACAAAGCCGAGCTGGCTCGCAATGCTTTTGGCATGTGGGCCAACCGTACGGACATTGATGCCGATTGGGTCAACGCAGGTCGCGCTCGCTGGGAAAGTGAATGGGGGGATGACCAAAACGGCTGAACTGCTCTTTGATACCAACGCGCTGGTGGATATCTATCGTGGACAGGCGAGTATCAAAGTTCATTTCGAGTTGATTCTGGATGGCAGCCTGTTGCCGTACGTTTCTGTCATCACGGAAGCCGAACTCTGGCGTGGCCTGCGACCGGATGAATTGGAGCGGCACGAGATTCTCCTGAGCCAATTCATCTCACTGCCTCTCGATTCCGATGCAGCACGCCTGGCCGGAACATGGATGCAAAAATATGCTACGTCTGGTTTGGGTTGGATGGATGCGTTGATCGCAGCCACAGGGAAAATCGCTGATCTTTCTGTGTTGACACGTGATAAACGTCTGGCAGATGTATTGTCTGTTGAGACAAACTTTGAACTGTACTCCCTGATTGTAGCTTGATAACCGTGTTTAAGTAAATTCCAATACACCCAACGATAATTCAATAGTCGAAGAGACGACCCCGTGACAATTCGTGAAATCCGTGGCAAAAATGACTTTCCCCAAATTTTTTACGCCACACCAGACCAAGCCGAGGCCCTAACCCAAATCGCCTTTGCTGCCAAGCGCCACTGGGGCTATCCCGAACGCTGGATACAAATTTGGTCGCCTCTGCTAACAATTTCCCCGGAGTTTATCGAAACTCACGACACTTGCGTAGCCTATGTCGGTGGAGAGCCAGTCGGGTTTTGTGCTATTTCCGTCGAAGGAGAAAGGGCAAGCGTGGAACATTTATGGGTGTTGCCGG
>CAZLOC010000244.1:0-6221 GCA_964560935.1 uncultured Anaerolineaceae bacterium
ACCCCTACCGGAAGAAATTAAAGATGACAAAGGGGTTCCCATGCGCCTCATCCCAGCCGGGGATTTCAGCATGGGCAGCGATGACAGCGTCGATGTGTTTTCACGCCCTGCCCACACGGTGTACCTGGATGCCTTCTACATCGATCAATTCGAAGTCACCAATGCGATGTACGCCCAATGCGATTCGCCCGAATGCAGGCGACCCAAACAGCCCGGCTCTATCACGCGCTCTACATATTACAACAACCAGCACTTTGCGGATTACCCCGTGGTATACGTTGACTGGTGGATGGCGAGAGCCTATTGCGACTGGCGAGGCGGGCGCCTGCCCAGCGAGGTCGAGTGGGAGAAAGCCGCGCGCGGCACGGACGGACGTGTTTATCCCTGGGAGAGCCAGGAGCGGGATTGTTTCTACTCGAATCTGGCTGGATGCGAAGACGATACCACCCCGGTGGACAAGTACGAACAGGGACAAAGCGTTTATGGCGTCTATGACCTTTCAGGCAATGTCTGGGAATGGACCAGCTCGCTGTTCCAACCCTACCCTTACGATCCCGACGATGGCCGCGAGAGCCTGACCGCGCAGGGCAAACGCGTTTTGCGCGGCGGCTCATTTCACGTCTTTGGCGTCAAATCCGGGACCGCGCGCAGCGACACGCGCTTCGAAATAGACCCGAGCTATTACGGCGCTTACGTGGGCCTGCGCTGCGTCATGGATATCGAGACGGAATAGAGCAACCCATATCAGGGGAGACTTCCCATGGACATTTGCGCAGGCATCGTTGGCATAAAATCAGACCCCAAATCAAAGACCATTTTGGGGACAGGTTTCTTCGTATCCGGTGGATTGATTTTAACCTGTGCCCACGTCATCGCAGATTATTACCAACCCGGAGGTAAAATTGATTTCCAACTCAAAGGGCAGGTTGCTGAATTCAAAGCGAATGTAATCTACTTCAGCTCAAAAAGTGAATATGACTTAGCGATACTGAAACCATCAGAAGAAGTTGATTTCACTCCACTGTCTATTGCTTCATCACAGAACAGCAAGGGCAATTCCTTTTCAATTTTTGGTTACCCAAATATCAATTTTGAAGGCTTGAATGGCGCGGGGAGGATCATGGGCTGGACAAAAGAAAGAGGAAAAGACTTTTCTGTGTTGCAACTTAAATCAGATGAAATCACGCATGGTTTTAGCGGTGCGCCTATTTGGGATGAAAAGCTTAAGTTCGTTGTTGGGTTACTCCAACAAGGAATTAAGAATGAGGATATTGGCAAGCCTTCTTTTGCATTGCCTATTGAATTTATTAAAAGGATTTATCCTACATTAGCTTTAAATGTGCCTTCAAAGAATGATTTAGCTATTCGCGAGGAGCTAGCTGTTTTGATTGAGAAAGGTGATAATTTATTTCAGGAAGGTCAACGGTCAAATGTAGTAAAACATAAGCAGCGTAGAACTGAATGGTGGGATAAGGTGAGGCCTTGGGCTAAAGAAACAGGAGAGTTTATCCAGAAATATTTTGGAAACATTGGAAAAAGAAAATTCTATGATATGACAAATAGAGAGAAGAAAAAGTATTCAGGCGATGAGGGCCATGATAATAGACTATCAGTTTTAGATAGGCACCTGTCCAATGCCCGCCAAGTGATGGATGGCTACAAAATATTACACGATGAATAAGACAGGATAAGCGCAAGGGACTCGATTTTGCACATTGTGTTTGAAAATGGTATCAATGATTGTTTGACATTCGTTCGTTTTAGAAGAGAAGAGATCAAGGATAAGCGTGGTTCAAAGAGGGACATCCCTACTCTTGGAATCCAGTTTTATATAATTCGTAGTACATCCCTCGTTTTTCCAACAACTCCTCATGCCTGCCCTGCTCCACCACCCGCCCGTCGTGAATGACTACGATACGCTTGACAGCTATTTACCCTTATACACTTCCCACCGATGCCCCGCAAAGTGCACAACAATTTGGTCTTTGCCTTCTTCGATGGTGTAAAGCAGGCGATAATCCCCCACCCGCAATTTATACATTCCCTTGAGATTTCCCTTCAATGGCAGATGGACAGTTTGTTCAAAATTCTCTGCCAGCCAGTGCAATTTATGCAGCATTTGCTGGGCGACCGGCTTATCCAACTGCGCCATCTGGTCACGCGCTGCTGGCGTGAAACGCATCCCCGCCATGCGCGTTACCAATCCAAGCCGAGTTCTTTGGCCGTATCCTCGGCGCTATAGGTTTCTCCGCCCTCCCGCACAGCCTGCATGGATCGAAGCAGGACTTTTTCGACATCCGCGCGCAATTCCAAGCCTTCATCGGGGTCGAACAGCAATTCCGCCAGTGTCTGCTTGACCGTCTCGCGAATCAGGTCGCGGAATTCATCTACCGTTAAGTCGGAAACTTTGTTTGCAACCATATCTGCCTCCGTGTGCCTGGATTATAGCACGTCATTCCTGCCCCCTCCGCCTTCGGCACCTCCCCCATTCTCCGCTGAAGTTCGCAGAAAATGGGGGAGGCTGGGTGGGGGCCTTACTCCTGGAATCCGGTTTTATAAAGTTCATAGTACATCCCCTGCCTTTCCAACAACTCCTCATGCCTGCCCTGCTCCAGGATGCGCCCATCGTGGATGACGACGATGCGGTCGGCGTTGGTGATGGTGCTCAGGCGGTGGGCGATCACGAAGGAGGTGCGCCCCTCGAACAAGCGCGCCAAGGCAAGTTGGATGACGCCCTCGGTCTGCGTGTCCACGCTGGAGGTGGCTTCATCCAGGATCAGAATCCGGGGGTCGGCCAGCAGGGCGCGCGCGAAGGAGATCAACTGGCGCTGCCCCACGCTGAGCAGCACGCCGCCCTCCTCCACCGGCGAGTCGTAGCCGTGCTTCAGACCCATGATGAACTCGTGCGCGCCCACTGCTTTGGCGGCGGCGATCACCTCGTCGTCCGTGGCTTCCAGCCGCCCGAACAGGATGTTCTCCTTGACCGTCCCGTTGAACAGGAACGGGTCTTGCAGCACAACGCCCATCTGGCGGCGCAGGCTGGCCTGGGTCACCGCCCGCAGGTCGTGGCCGTCCACGCGCACGCAGCCCGAAGTCGGGTCATGGAAGCGCGAGAGCAGCTTGACGATGGTGGTCTTCCCGGCGCCGGTCTCGCCCACGAAGGCGACCGTTTCCCCGGGCCGGACCTCCAGATCGATGTCTTCCAGGACAAGGGTGGGGTCATCGGAATAATGGAACGAGACGCCCTCGAATCGCACCGCGCCGCGCATTGCCCCCATTTCTCGGGCATCCGGCGCATCCTGCACGTCCGCCTCGGTATCCAGCAGGGCCAGCAGGCGCTCCCCGCCCGCCATGGTGGCCTGCAAGGTGTCGAAACGGCGCGACAGGTCACGGATGGGGCCGAAGAAGCGCTCGATGTACAACACGAAGGCCACCAGCACGCCGGCCGTGATCGACTCTCCTAACACTGCCGTCCCGCCCAGGTAAACGACCGCTGCCATCGCCAGCGCGCCGAGCACATCCACAATGGGAAGAAAGGTAGCCGCTACTTTCCCCGCACGGATGCGGGTCTGCAAATGGTAGCGATTGGTGAAATCGCGGAATTTGGCGTAATTATAGGCCTGCCGGGAAAAGGCCTGCACCACACGGATGCCGTTGATGTTCTCGGCCAGCACCGAATTGACCCACGAAATCGCCGCGCGCACCCGCCGGTAGACCAGCCGCGCCGTGCGTCGGTAGGCCACCGTCGCCCCAATCATCAGCGGGATGGTGATAAAGGTGATCAGCGAGAGCCGCACGTCGAGCGCCAGCATCGCCACCACAATGCCGACCAGCGCAAACAGGTCACGCGCCACCGCTAAGACGGCCCAGGTGACGAACTCGCGCAGCGTCTCCACGTCATTGATAACGCGCGTGATCACCCGCCCCACCGAGTAGTGCGAGTAGAAACTCAGCGAAAGGCGTTGCAAATGCTCGAACAGGACCTTGCGCAGGTCGTAGATGACCGACTGTCCCACGTGCGCCATGATGTTGACCCGCCAATAGATGAATCCCCAACGGATGACAGCCAATATCAGATACAGGAGTACCGCGTTGCGCAAGGCAAGCGGGTTCCCGGCCGTCAGGCCATCGTCGATGGCGACTTTGACCAGATATGGTCCGGCGACGCTGGAGGTCACCGCCACCAGCATCAGGAAGGTCGAGAGCAGCATCTGCCACTTGTACGGCGCGATGAAGCCGAGCAGTCGTCGCGCGACAGCCGGGTCGAAGGGCTTATCGTACAGCTCCTCGGATTGGGTCACGTAGGTGGGAGGAATGATGGTTGTTTGGGTCATGGGCTATAGATCCCTTCTCTCCTTGAGGGGAGAAGGCCAGGATGAGAGGTGGTAACCATACTTGGACCCTCACCCTGCCCTCTCCCTTTCAGGGAGAGGGTTTAATTTATTTCTTTATCGAAAGGCTGCAATTCCTCTGTCTTATCCACAATGCGCGCGCGATCTTTCAACTGCAATTCATAGATTTCGCGATACAAGCCGCCTTGCTTTAACAACTCCACGTGTGTGCCTTGCTGGGCGATACGACCCTTGTCCATCACTACGATCATATCTGCACGGCGCACGGTGCTCAGGCGATGCGCGATCACAAAGGTGGTGCGGCCTTCCATCAATTTGTCCAGCGCTTCCTGGATGAGTTTTTCGGTTTGCGTGTCCACACTGGAGAGCGAGTCGTCCAAAATCAGGATGCGCGGGGCCATCAGCAGGGCGCGCGCGATGGCTACACGCTGGCGCTGCCCGCCACTCAGGGTCACACCGCGTTCGCCGACGACGGTCCCGTAGCCTTCGGGGAAGCTCAGAATAAACTCGTGGGCCTGAGCAGCCTGAGCAGCAGAGATAATCTCCTCCTCGCTGGCATCCGGGCGTCCGTAGGCGATATTGGCCTTTATGGTATCCGAGAAGAGCAGCGAGGTTTGCAGCACGATCCCAATCTGGCGGCGCAGGCTCACCAAATCCAAGGTGCGGACATCCTGCCCGTCCACCAGCACCGCGCCCGCGGTCACATCGTAAAAGCGCGGGATCAGGTTGACCAGGCTGGTCTTGCCCGAGCCGGTGGCGCCGATCAGGGCAATGAGTTGGTTGGGCTGGACGCGCAGGCTCAGGTCCGAGAGCGAAGCGGATTTTTCGTCCTGGTACGTAAGCGTCACAGCCCGAAATTCCACTTCGCCTCTTAGCCCGGACACCGTGACTGCATCCGTTGGAGGTGCGATTTCCGGCTCCGTATCCAGCACCTCCAGCACGCGCTGCGCCCCGGCGGAAGCCTCGCCAGCCGCATTGACCAGCCAGGTCAGTTGCTGGGCCGGGGCGGCTAACATCAGTACGTACGCGTTGAATGCCACCAGCTCCCCGACCGTGAGCGAGCCTTGAAATACCATGTTGCCGCCAAACCACAGGATGAGAATGGTGCACAATGTAACCAAAAAATCGGTGGAGGGCATCACCTGCGACCAGGTGTTGATGACCCTGACGCGCGCATCATAGTAGGCCCGGTTGGTCTCGTCGAAGCGCTGGATCTCGTACGGCTCGCGCGCAAAGGCGCGTATCACTTGTACCCCAGTGACGTTCTCCTGCAGACGTGCAGACAGGTCACCGAGCAGGGTGTCCACATGGAAGAACAATGTAGTAACGCGCTGGCCGAATTTGTACGTCAGCCAGACCAGTGGAAAGATCGGCAGGATGGCGATCAGGGTCAGTTGCCAGTTTGCGGCCAACATGATGCCCAGCGCACCGAACAGCAGGAATAGCAATTGGGCCAGTTCGACGATAGAACTGCCGATGAACTGCTGCACCGAGCGCACGTCCTCGATGCAGCGCGAGATGAGTTGGCCGGTTTGCGCGTGGTCGTGATAGGAAAAGGACAGGTGCTGGATATGGTCGTACAGGCGGTTGCGGATGTCGTAACCTATCTGACTGCCGATCCATTCCGAGATGTAGCGTTGGAAACCGCCGAGCACGGCCGCAAGCAGCCCCAGTCCCAACAAAAGCAGCGCCGCGCGCAAGAGGTATCCAATCTCTCCGCGCGTAATGCCTTCATCGATGACTTGTTGCATGATACGCGGTACAACCAGTGAGAGACCGGTCAGCGTCGCCAGGGCCAGCAGGCTGAGGAAAATCTGGGGTAGATAGGGTCTGACGAATGAGCGCAGGCGCAGGATGGAATTCATGTCA
>CAZLOC010000245.1:0-6212 GCA_964560935.1 uncultured Anaerolineaceae bacterium
CTTCTTGTGCGGGCGGCGCGTAGCGGGTATATCCCCAGCCGGCCTGCCCCGTCGCGAAGAAACGATGCCGCCAGCCAAATCCGCCGCCCCGGCCGCGTCTCCAGCCCCTACCAGGGCCAAAAGCTGGATCTGCGAATCCAGGTGCGTCATAGCTGCCGCAGTATCCAAGACCGCGCCCGGTTCTCGGACCCGCGCCTATAGGACCTGTTCGGTCACCTCCTGGCATACCAATCACCTCCTTTCGTTAGAATTTCTACTTCGTCTAAAGCCAATTTCTCTTATCAGCACCACGGCCTTGCCCACGTCCACGATGGCGGACCTTACCAAAACGGCTCTGTCGGCGATAGCCCCGTCCGCTGTTTCGCCTCGATGGGAGTTCAGCATTTTGGGATGGCAGGGAGGCCTGAGGCTGAGTGAGTTGCGTCTGCGCCAGCCGTCGATCCAGCGCGGCGATCAGCGCGTCCGCCAGCCGGGGCAGGATTTCCCGTCCGGCAAAAGCCAGAGCCGCACTCAGCCACGGTTTAGGGCTGGCAGGGACAGGCTCCGCGACCACGATCTCCGCTTCGTGCACGGGCTGAACGATCGCCGGTTCCCTCACTACTACAGGCAGTTGGATAGCGGTGATCGCGCCCACTGGGCAGGCGTCCGCACATGCCTGACACTGGTTGCAGGTAGTCGAGTCGATGACAGCAAGTCCATCAATCAGTTGAATCGCCCCGGTTGGGCAAACATCAACGCATGCGCCACAACCTGTGCATTTCTTTGCGTCCACTCTCATTTCCACAATTCATCTCCGTTCTCGCCCGCTCCCGACCTGAAACCTTCATTCCGGCTCAGTGCAGGCGATCTACATGATCCACAATTCTTCTGTCCAGGTAAGTCATAATCTTCAATCGAGGCAATGTCAGTGACCACTGGGCGGATGCCGCATACCCGTATGCTCTCATAAGCGCCCATGCCCTGGAAGAACAACGCCTGACAGTCGGCAATCGCTCCGGCCTGCGGACGTGACGATCCTCTGCAACAGGTCCATACGTTTCAAGCTTTTAGTGGGGAGCCTTTCTAACATGAAAGAAATGTTGCATGGTAATCCTTCGCTCTCGTTTCTTAATCAGACACAAAATGCAGAGTGGTCGGGCGATCGCGCTCATCGGCAGGGCAGAGAACCAACAGAGAACGTGCCGACATCGCTCCCGTATTCTGCCAACGGTGCGGCAAGCGGGCTTCAAACAATAGACTGTCACCCGGTTCAAGAACGTATTGCTGCGATTCAATGATGTAGGCGATACAGCCTTCCAGGCAATAGACAAATTCCAGACCTGTGTGAAGGATGGGCGTCTCGCCACTATCCGCCCCCGCTTCCAGCGTGACAACAAATGGTTCGGCCCAACGACTAGCTAATTCCGTCCCCAAATCTTCCAACGCTCCATGAGCAAAGGCGGCTCGCGGTCGCTGACCAGCCTTTTGAAAAATGATGTTCTTTCTCTCCACCCCAACTTCGAAGAAAGCTCCCATGGGGACATCCAGCGCCAAAGCCAGCTTCTGCAATGTACTCACACTGGGCGAAATCTTGTCGTTCTCGATCAGACTAAGTGTATTGATGTTCAACCCACTGACGTCGGCCAGGGCACTCAAGGATAGCTCGCGCTCTGAACGCAACTGACGTAATCTCTGTCCTACATCAATTTCCAGCGCTGAAGCATTTCCGCCAGTAAACCGGCGCCCTCGCTCCATGCTGCGTCTCCTATGTTTACGTCCACCTTCTTTGCCTTGCGGCTTTCTGGGATCTGAACCATCACTCATTTAAGGCCTCTTATTATGAAATTTCCTATTTAACAGTATTATAGTACATAATTTCAAATATTCAACTAGTATATTGGTAATTTGTATATGTAACTTGAAAGGCGCATTGTAAATAATTCGTCACAGAGAACCAACATAGCCGCTCAACAATTGCGAATGGAATGATAACAACCATTATGTCTAGTCTGGTTCCAATGCATCTCTGGGCAGGTGAAACGGACTTAAAACACTTGCTACCACTTTCCACCATTCCACCGTTAATCAGCAAATCAATGGTAACCAGCACATTGACACTGTGTCATCGCAAGTTTCCAACAGGTCTGGTCTGCCTCATAATTCTTTGAAAAGATAGTTATACGAGGGGAATCGTTTTTTCGGCATCGCAATCCCACTGTTGACCTTCCTTATTAGCTGAGTGTGTACTGCTGCATGTACTTACTAGTTGCGCAAGCAGTAGATGCACGCATTACCCCCAGCGATACGGATTGACAATTGGGCTTGGACTTTAAATGCAGAGTATAGCTGTCAACTACAATAAGACTGGGTAATTCCAATTGTCGTTAATCGGTACATGAAATTTGAAGCAAATTACCCGGATTTTCTCTTCATCCTTGTGCCGGTTACGTGCCGCATTCAAGTGCAGTTCTAGCATTAAAAGGAAACAACTTGGTAAACTTACACCAAGTTGTTTAGATAGGCGGCCCCGACGGGATACGGGTTTGCAGAGCGTAACAAATGGGGTCGTTCGATGAACAGGATGGTGTTTTATTTCGCAGCAATCAACCTAGTTGACAGCAGTATACATACTTTAAAGTAGAATAATGAAATGCAAGAAAACAGCTGAATTCAACAATCATTTTCGTATTGTCCTGGTTAGCGTTCAACTGACGTCTTAACCTGCTCTTCTGCGTCTGCCTCCATTCGATCCAAGCGTGTGTAGTAATCTCGAATCTCTTTCAGATGCGCCCAGGCGATTTTCCCAGTGAGCACCAAGTCGTCGCCGGTCACATTGGTCTCCGGATCAATCGCACCATGTTCGAGTTCTACCTCGAGCCCTCGCCGGAACTGCTCCAGGTCGATTTGTGACCAATCAATTTTGAGCTGTGTTCCGATTGAGCGAGCTTCTTCAATTGAGAATTGTCGTTTGTTGCTCATGTGAGCCTCGTTTTTCTTTTTTCTGTATCAATGCCTTGATGAATTAACTTTCCTGAAATCAATAAATCCTCTTTGCACATCTACCGATATTAGCTTCACCCCAATTCGGTCGCCGACATCCAACCCCTTGAACCCCTGCACCAGTTTGCCTTCGACAGGTACGCTGAGCAGCCGGACCCACGTGCCTTTCTCGGAAGCACCTGTAACAACCGAATCAAAATGCTCTCCGATCCTTGACTCAAGCAGCAGCGCAGCCGCAGATTTTTCGACCTGGCGTTCGACTTTATTGGCCGCATCCTCTGCCTCGGTGCAATGGGCGGCCAGAGCATCCAATTCATCTTTGCTGTAGGGCGCAGGTTTCCCATCCAGGGCTGCTTTCAACAAGCGCTGAGTCAACAGGTCGGGGTAGCGGCGATTGGGAGCGGTCGAGTGGGCATAGTCTTTGACTGCCAGGCCAAAGTGACCCGAGGCGTCATCCTTGGGAAGTTCAGCAATGTATTCGCCGGCACCCATAAGCTTGATTACCGTCAGGGAAAGGTCAGGGAAGCGTAAAGGATCCGCGGCTTTTTCCTGGATGAGAAACTCTTCCAGCGCTTTTGAATCCGGGTCGGGCGGCAGACCGAACTTGTGGTCTGCCGCGATTTCTACGATCCGCTCCCATCTTTTGGGCGTGCGCACCACGCGACGGATCGAGGGGAATCCGCTGGCTGAGAGATAGCGTGCAGTTACCCCGTTTGCCGCGATCATGAAATCTTCAATGATCTCCTTGGCGCGGTTCTTTTCCTCTATTTCGAGGGCGCGAATTTGGTCGCCATCGAAGACCGGCTTGGCCTCGATGGTTTCCAGGCTAAGCGCCCCGTGGAGGTGCCGTAATTTCTTCATGCTTTGTGCTACACGATCTTGGAGTTGCAGATTCTCAGCCAGGCCTTGCACGGCAGCAACTTCTTCAGGAACGTCGCCTTTCTTTCCCGTATGGAGCCGGGATGATTCCAGCCATGCAGCAACACTGTTATAGGCCAGTTTCGCGCGATTACGCACCCAGGCTTTGTAGATTTTTGAATCTTCAAGTGATCCATCAGCGCCAACCAGCATTTCAACCACAATAGCCAGACGATCCTGGTCGAAATTCAGGGAGGTTATGTCAGTGGAAAGTTTTTCGGGAAGCATGGGGAATATCTCGGCAGCGGTATAAACCGAGGTGGTGTTATGGCGCGCATGTTCGTCAATCGCTGAACCATTTTTAACGGACGAGTCCACATCTGCAATGGCGACCAGAATTTGCACCTTGCCTTCGGGTAAGGCTTTGGCAACGGTAAGCTGGTCCAGGTCGCGCGAGTCATTATTATCAATGGAAGCCCAGAGAAGATTCCGCCTGTCGCGAATTGTATTGCTATCGATTTCCGCAGTACTCTGAATCTGCTCCAGTTCGGCGAGGGCTTCACTGGAAAAATCAGGCAGAAGCCCTCGTTCCAACATAGCCCGATGTGCAATGCTTTGCAAAATGGAGCGGTGATGCTGCGTATGTGTGTTCATCGGAAATTATTTCCCAACGGTTTTTTCTGGGGCACGATGTATGATTGGTGATCTATAAACGGTGCCTTCTTTACGAGCCTCTTGCTTCAACCGCCTGATGTGCTTGCGCAGCCCTTGCGGAATTCGTTTCTTGTTCGTTTTGCTTGTTTTATTTGTCTTGTCAGTCATTGGATTACTCCTAAGTTTGTCAATTTATCCGCGCATCTTGAGTCACGTGGTCCCATTTCGCAAGCGCTCAGCAACGAGCAACGAAATGGGGCCATCCGCAGATTGATGCGCTTGTGATTGATCAATAGCGCAGCACAGCCGCGGCAGAAGTACCACCCGGCACTTTGTCCGGTTCCACGGCGTAAACTGTGCCACCTTTCAGGTAGGTTTGAACAACCGCCAGGTCCAACAGGGACTCGTCACCAGACTCCATTTGATCATGAAATTCAATCTCATTTGTATCTGGGTTAAAAACACCCCAGTGCTGCACTCCGGTTGCAATGAACAATGTTTCAATCCGGCCATCAGAAGCTGCCGGGACGATCTTTTCCAATGTGGCTGCCACTCTTTCGCTTGCCTGACCGGCAAGTTGCCGGAAATGGGCGAGAGACTCTTCGAATGCCGTCTGGAAGCGAGGGCTAACAATGTCCCAGGCGCTTTTGTGCAACTCGTCGGCGCTCAGCAAATCAGGGTTTCCCGTGATAACCCTGTCCACTAAGTTCGGATAGGTGTTGGCTTCCTTGTAGATTGGAAGCAGGTATTCGACGCCCGCCAACACGAGCGGCACCCGGTCTCCCTGGAGAAATTCCGTCAAACCATCCGAGACCAGGTGGAAGTAGCGCAGCAGCTCATTCTTGTCGCTTTCATCACTGCCGCCACCTTGCCCGTGGAATGTTGCGGAACCACGCCCGGACATCCCCCCTGTGGAACCGGAAGAATGGAGTTGGAGGTTCATTTGATGATTATCAGATGGGATAGCTTCGGCCAGGCTGCCACCCACCTGCCCAATGTCAACCTGGCTGACGCTGTAGCGCGTGCCCAGCAGCAACCGGACTTCGTTCTGGCTCAACGCCAGGATGTAAAACTGGCCGTCGCCCGTGAAGAGGGGCAGCAGTGGTTTGATATGGAAGCGGTCCATGACGGTTACAAATTCTTCAAAGTTCAACGGGAGTCGATAGCGGCGAATTCCGTTGGAAGAGAGAAAGATCGCCAGGCCATCACTCTGATGCTGCCAGAAATCAGAATCCTGCAATAACTTGCTAACCGGGTCGAGCATTTTTTGCACATCGCGCCTGCCCATGCCCCGGTCAGACAGCTCTTTTTCAGCCTGGCCGAGCAGGTTTTTCAGCCGAATCGGGTCTTGCTGAGTCTCCACGCCGGTACGATGGGTCGGCATGTAGATTGAAACACACCATTGCTGTTCTTTACGCATTAACTGTTCTAGTTCGGACCTTGTCAAAATATCCATTTTGTTCCTCCAGTTGGAAATACACGATACCTGTAATAGTATCTTTTCAAAAAGAAGGGGAGGTGGGGTAACCCCACGCCCCGATTTATCGAGAAGAAGATGCTTGTAATACTTGTTATCGCCGTTACGGCGCGTTTTCCCATCAACCAACATGCAGTTCGGTCACTTGACGGAAATGGAAGCCGTAGATGGCGAATGTGATCGCCAGTGGGAACAGGCGTGGACGCCGGAACAGGGTCCAGAAAAAGAGCCGCCAGTATTGGAC
>CAZLOC010000246.1:0-6201 GCA_964560935.1 uncultured Anaerolineaceae bacterium
CTCATCCTCATCGGTGCGTTGGCGCAGGCGGTTGGCCTGCGTCTCTTTCTTGTGCCGGCGCAATTGGCCTCGGGCGGTGTCAGTGGCATTTCACAGTTGATCAATCATTTCACGGGCTGGCCGATCGGTTTGATGGTCTTTATCGGCAATATTCCGCTCTTCCTCATCGGTTGGCGCTTTCTGGGCGGACGACGCTTCGGTATCCGCACGGCGACGGCTGTCATCAGCTATGCGTTCTTTGTGGATTTTTTGGTTCTGTTCCTGCCCGAAAACGGGATTACCGATGATATCTTCCTTAATTCCCTCTACGGTGCGGTGGTAGCCGGTTTCGGCTACGGACTGGTCTATCGCGCGCGCGGCACCAGCGGCGGCTCGGACATCCTGGCGCGCATCCTCAATCATTGGCGTGGCGTATCCATGTCTGCTAGCTATTTGATGGTGGATTCATTGGTTATTCTGGGAGCAGGTTTGGTCTTCGGTTGGAAGCAGGCATTGTATGCGTTGATTACCCTCTATGTCAGTGGCCTGGTTGCAGAAACCACTCTCGAAGGTCCCACCACCGTACGGACAGCGCTGATCGTCACCGGGCAGCCGGACATGGTCTCAGAACGCATCTTGGACGATATGCAGCGCGGAGTGACGGTCATGCCGGGGACCGGCGCGTATACGGGTGTGCCGAGGCCGGTCTTGTATTGCGTTGTTACCCGCGCAGAAGTTGCCTTCTTGAAAACCATCGTGCAGGAAGCCGATCCGTCAGCATTTATGGTCATTGGGCAGGCGCACGAGGCGCTGGGGGAGGGCTTTCAACCATTAGGAAAAAACTAACCACAAAGTCACGGAGGCACTGAACTTTTGAGTAATTAAAATTCTCCCTGGCTCAGTGTCTCTGTGGTTAAGTTCTACTAACTTCCAAACTGCATTGCCACCCCAACCACAATCGCAATCTGCGCCAGGTGATAAATCCCGATATTCAACATGCGGCCGTTCTTGATCGGGGAAACAAACTTATTCCAGGCCAGGATAATGTCCGAAAGGTAGAACAGGAATGCTCCCAGGCTGACCAGATAAGCGGCTGTCGAATTCCATTCCGGGCGGAAAAGCGTCAGCAGGGCGGAGAGCAGCATCAGCGTGATGACGGTGCTGTACACAATGATAGGTACGACCAGCCGCGGTAGGTTCTTACGGACACCCTCCACGATGCGCCGTAATAGCCGCACTGCGCTCAGACCAACTACAATTGCAATGCCAAAGGCCCAGACACCCAGGGATTCTGGAAAAGGGACGTTAAAGCCGACCAGGTAGGCAAGGTGCGCCAGCAGGAAAGCAATCAGGCCGAATGCAAAGAAACGGTCGATGAACAGCAGGGCAATATCCCCCGCCAGCGAGAACAGGATGCCGATCCCGAACCATAACAACGCGCCTTGTAAACCAGCCGTGGCAGATAGCCAGATGAACAGGCAGACCATCACCGCGGGTTTGGCGACGAACTCCAGTTTGCGCCAGCCTTTCCATAAGGCCAACGATTCGAGCGCGGCGAAGATGAAAGCTAGGATGATTAGAATATACATAGTTATCCCTCCCAATCCCATTGTCATCGCGAGGAGGCTTAAAGCCGACGTGGCGATCTCCTGTTAACTGGAGATTGCCGCGCCACCTCGGTCTCGATATGCCGCTCTGCGGCTACTCGACCATCGGTGGCTCGCAATGACATCTCAGGATTGCTTTTTCTTCTTGATCTTATACCCAAAGCGCTGCATGGCTTTCTCGTCCTTGCGCCATTCTTTCAGCACCTTCACGCGTAGTTCCAGGAACACCCTGCGCCCCGACATCTCCTCGATTTCATGTCGCGCCGCGGTGCCGATGCGCTTGAGCATCTCGCCGCCGCGCCCGATGGCGATCCCTTTTTGCGATTCGCGCTCGACGAAAATCGTCGCTGCAATGTAAGCGCCCTCGTCGCCGCGTTCGGTGAACTCGTCGATGCGGACCGCTACTCCGTGCGGCACCTCGTCGCGCAGATGCAGCAGGCAGGCCTCGCGGATCAATTCGGCGGCAATCTCGCGCTCGTACAGGTCGGTGATCTGTTCGGGCTCGTATTCCGGTTTGCGGGGGGGGATATGCTCCCTCAGCGCCGCCAGCAGGGAGGCGAGTCCCTCGCCGGTCGTGGATGAAATGGGGACTGTCTGCGTTCCTTCTGGGACCAGGGCCTGGTACGCTTCGAGCAGCGGAGTCAGGGCCTCAGCGGGGACCAGGTCTATTTTATTGGGGGCAAGCACGAGCGGAGTCCGGCGCGCGAGTCTCGAAAGGCGGATCGCGATCCATTTGTCCTCGTCCGTTGGTTCTTCGGAGACGTCCACCAGAAACACGACTACGTCAACTCCCGGGAGGGCCTCTTCGGCTTCCTGGTTGAGAAACACCCCCAGCTTGTGGCGTGGATTGTGGATGCCGGGTGTATCCACGAAAACGATCTGGGCATCCTCAGTGGTCAGAATGCCAAGCTGCCGGCGGCGGGTGGTCTGTGCTTTGGGCGAGACCGCGGCTACTTTCTGGCCAAGCAACGCATTAATGAGCGTGGACTTGCCCACGTTAGGGCGTCCAATGACAGCTACGAAGCCGAAACGAAAATCAGGATTCATCTCAGTCTAGTTTCTTTTCCAGTTCACAACAATAATACTCGAAATAATGAGCAGCGCGCCAACGGCTAACTGCCATGATAGATGCTCGTTCAAGAAGATGACGCCGAGAATGACCCCACCCAGGGGGAAGATGTAAGTCACCATGCCCGTGCGCGTGGGACCGATCTCGTGCAGCAGGTAATACCAGAGAATCAGCGCCAGCCCGGAACCGAGCACACCCAGCCAGAGAACAGCAATCCAGGTTAGAGGAAGTTGGGGGATTTTGAAGGGGCTTTCGATCACAGGTGCGATCATCCACATGATGGCGGTTGCAGAGACCAATGGCGCCGCGCCGCGTACCAGGCCAGGGGCGGATTGCGTCTTCCTGCGCGCATAGACCGAACTGGCCGCGTAAAAGATGGATGCCACGATCACAGCCGCCTGCCCGAGGGTGGAACTGTGCGCCCCGGCGGTCAGGTCTTCGCTGAGCAGCGCTACCACGCCAATAAAGCCGACGAACAACCCGAGCACCCTTTGCACGGTCATTTTGTCATCGTGCAGGAACAGGTGGGCAATGACAATCGTGAAGAGCGGCACGGTGGCGTTCAAAATGGAGGCCACGGCAGAATCAATAGAGAGTTCCCCCCAGGTGATGAGAAAAAAGGGGATGGCGATGCTGGTCACGCCGAGAATTAGGAAAGGGAACCAGTCAGCCCAACTGCGTGGCCAGGCTTTGCGTTGCAGGAAGACTGCCCCGCCCGCGAATAGCACGCCAAACAGCACGCGATAAGCCACCAGCGTGAAAGGTCCGATTTCGTCAAGCGCTAACTTGATCCACAAAAAGGAAGCGGACCAGACGCCGCCGAGGATAATGAAAGCTGTCCAGTGTTTGGGTTGCATTATGTTCTCGATGAAACCTTAGTGAAATTTATTTTTCAGACTTGCGTTCTCGTAGAAGTTTTGGTTGAAGATAAGATGTACCGACTTTACCAGTTTTAATTTCTTCAATCTCGGCATTTGTTTCTTTCTTTATTCGGCTTACCGCTTCCTCACAATATTTCAAATTGTTATCGATAAGCATGCATGATCGTCCTGCCGAAAACGCAGCAATCCCTGTTGTTCCGCTACCAGCAAATGGATCAACTACTAAGCCATTTAGGGGGCAAAGCAATTTAATAAAAAACAATGGTAAATCGACCGGGAATACGGCTGGATGTCCCTTATTTTTTCCTACGAGGGCCATAGTAAGAACATTTGATGGTAATACAGTTTTCTTCCCAACCCATCTGGAGAGATCACGCCCAAACCCGCTATCATTCGAAGAATTATGACGAGTTAAATCGTTCTCACCTAAATTCTTCAATCTAGATTCGACCCAATCACCAACGGGTTTCCTTACAGAATCTTGATCCATAAAGGGACGCTTGGATTTTGCTAAGTGAAAGCAATATTCCCATCCATCTCGCAATCTTGTTGGCCAGTAGCCTGGCATAGGATTGGGTTTATGCCATAAATAATCATCAATTGCATACCAGCCTTTATCGCTTAATGCCCTGATAGTATCCCAGACATACCGATGCCGCACTCCATCTACAACCTTGTCCTTGATGTTAATTACAAGACTGCCAGTTGGTTTAAGAGCATCAAAGAACGGTTCATGGAAAGTTAGAAACCACTCTGCAAATTTATCAGGATGAACGCTATCGTAATGTCGATTTCTAGCATCAGCATAAGGGGGAGAAGTAACAATAAGGTCAACTTGTCCCTTATAGCTCTTTAGTTCTTCACGGCTATCGCCATGAACTATCGAACAAAGAGCTTTCTCATTATTAAGTATTGCAAGCAAAGGCATTGATATTCCTTACTACTTGTTACAAAAAAACTCTACCAATTTATATGGGTCATTGAAAATACCATTATCATTAACTAATCCAGCCTTTCTACATTCATCACCAAAGGATTCGAGCATTTCTTCTGGCATGTCGATTTCAGAAGAAAGGTTTTCTGGTTGATAATTTTCCATGAGAATATTGAGAACAGCGGTCATTATTTCTTCATAGCCGTGATTTGCAAAAAAAGGCCAGAAGAAGTCAGAAAGCCATATTTCTGTATTATAAGAGTGAGCTTGACCACTTTTTCTCTCAGTTTTAATATACCGAGTTCCTCTATCCATTGCGATACCAAAAACACAGCAATATTCCCCTATTCTATTCCTGTCATTAATCGCATAAGCTTCTAAAGCTCTAATTGCTTTCGGCCAATCTTGACCGCCCATAGTGTTGCTACGATTTTTCATAGAAACATAGAGCGTGAGAGGTGACCGATCTTTGTTTTGATATTCAATGACAGCATTAAAATCTGTTTCGGCAGTTCCAATATCTGAAACGCTCTTAAATCTTTTCGATGATTGAGCACAACTCAAGGCAAGGAATTGGTATCGCCAACCAGAATTCATCCTCTCCTTTTGTAACGTTCGATTTCGAAATTGTTCTTTTCCTACAATAATCTAGCTCTTATTGAAAATCTGATGTGCTGTTGATGCTGGGTCTCCTACATATTGCTTGAAATACTGAAAAAGTTTTTTCCCTTCTTTTTTGTATATTGTTTGAATTTCCTTTAGGGCAGCATCATTGGGCAATGATATTGCTTCTCTACTGGATTTTAGATTTGCATTTTTTATAGCAGAAACGATTAGCTTCTTTAACTCGTTTTCAGGTATTTTATAGAAATGAGGAACAAGAGTTGCATCATCAATGTAACCTCGATAGCGGCCTTCTTGAATACGAGGGTAGTTTTGTGGAATTGAAGTAGTTGTCAATTTTCTGGCCATACTTGCTCCTATATCTCTTTAGTCGATTATAGCAAATTTATTCTAATTCAGGATTACATATTTAGGTCAACACCGCCCCTTCCATTTTCAACAACCACTCTTTGGTAGGCAACCCCTTCCCGCCGCCGTAGCCGTGCAGCTTGCCGTCCGTGCCGATGACGCGATGGCAGGGGATGACCAGCGGCATGGGGTTGGTGGCGTTCGCGCGGCCCACGGCTCGTGCGGCGCGCGGGTTGCCGATCTCGTGGGCGATATCGCTGTAGGTGCGGGTACCCCCGTAGGGGATGGCGAAGACGATTTGCAGCACCTGTCTCTGGAACGGGCGCAGCAGGGACCAGTCGATCGGCAAGTCAAAGGCTTTTCGCGCGCCTCGCAGGTACTCGTCCAGTTGGCGAAGCGCGGGGGCTACTTTTTCTGGATCCGGTTGAACTGGTCGCTTGAAGCGTTTGGTCAGGTATGCGCCAAAGTCCGCTCCATCCTGTGACCATTCGATGGCAGCCAACCCCTGGTCAGTGACCGCAACCCACAGGTCGCCGAGCGGAGAATTTCGTAAAATGCCGATGTAGAGTGGGGAATTTTTATCCATTTTGGCCTTAAATCTTAACAACCTTGTAAGTTGTCTAACAATCGTAGGGCAAGCGTAGGTTATGCGTCAAGTTTATTTTGGACAACCATGATAAATTAGGGACATAAGGTGATTTCTCTTCTCCTCCTTTCAAGAGAGAACCGGGGTCGGCGTCCCCGGTTCTCGCAATTTAA
>CAZLOC010000247.1:0-2993 GCA_964560935.1 uncultured Anaerolineaceae bacterium
ACTACTTCCCACTCATCGTCCACGAAGCGTTGATGATCGAGCCGACCGAGACCGAAAACAAGGATACGCTGGACGCCTTCGCCGATGCGCTCATTAAGATCGCGGAGGAAGCCAAAACCGATCCTGACCTGCTGCACAACGCACCGCAAAAGACGAAATTCGGCCGCATGGACGAGGTCAAGGCTGCCCGCGAGCTTGTTCTGTGTTGCTGGCTGCCGGAAGATTACGAGAACCAGTAACTGCAAGTGACGAAAACAAAATAGGTCTCTGAGTGATAAATGCTCAGAGACCTTTGCTTTGTGTTTTATGTTTGATTTTAGGGTTCTGAAATCTTCACCCAATCAAAGTCCAGCGAAACCGGGTATCTTTGGAAAGACGAAGCTCCAATCCCTATTTGTCCTCTTTGTAAACCGAATTCGGAACCCACTGTTCGTACTTTTTTGTCGTTTATGTAAAGCGATACCTCATTACCATCGCAAACAAGAGAATATGTGTTTGTTGCCATGCCCGTCCGGATGGCGTTCGAACCGCCGCTATATAGTTCGGCGTAGGCAGCGCTGGTTTGACCGGCTTTCCATTCTCCAAACAAAATATCATACAAGCCACTATTGAAGATGTTGGCCTCATACCAGCCCTTTTTCGCATCATAGCGGCATATTAAGCTGACATTGTTTGTATTGTCGCCCCGGTTGGCAACGCTTACATCGATGCGCACATTGTCATAAGTTTCAGGTTCATAAACGGCATACGAATAGACATAAGTTCCTGTGATGTCAAATACAAGCATGCCATTGTTCGCGTAAAAATCGAGGTCACTCTCGTCGCCACTGGTCAGAAATACGGTCCAGTCTTTTTTGCCATCGTCAAATTCTTCAGTAAAGAATTTCAGTTGTTCAGGCGTTGGCGAGGGTAGAACCTCGATCGGTTGGGCCGGCATCGGGGTAGGCGGTGGCGGCAGAGTAGGTGGGATCGGAGTAGGTGGTACCGGCGAGGGTAAAACAGGCTGTTCCGGCTGTACGGGCACCGATGTGGGTGCCTTGTTCCCCATGTCGACACTGACCCCGCATGCCAGAGAAACCATCCCCAGCAAAACGAAGAAACGAACTAAATATGCAATTTGGTTTTTCATATAGCTTCCTCCCACCCCTATTTATAGCATTCAAGTTACATGAAAATAGTAGTTAAATCGTTACAATCTGGCAAGGATTTATGTCATCGTGTGAAAAGAAATTTATCACTTTTTAGTAATAATCAAAAAATGAAGGGGTGTGCTTTTCCCATATTCCTTTGTGAGATAAAGAGTCGCTCGATTTACTTTCAATGAATTCAGGTATAGTTAACTTGACCATGTGCATACCCTTCTCTTGCTATCCAAAAGGTAAAAAAGGATGCCCCAAATTGAATTCCTGTTGTTAGGCGTTGCCATCTTGCTCCTGCTGGCCGTGTTGGCCAGCAAGGCTTCCGGTTCGCTGGGACTACCTGCCCTGTTGCTTTTCCTGCTCATGGGCATGTTGGCCGGGTCGGAGGGCCTTGTCGGAATCTATTTTGACTATCCCTGGGTTGCCCAATTGATTGGCACCATTGCGCTGGCCTATATTCTTTTCTCGGGTGGACTGGAAACTCAATGGGATGTAGTGCGCCCGGTACTCTGGCCTGCCATTTCGTTGTCTACCTTAGGCGTGGCGCTGACTGCCGTGTCGGTTGGCCTTTTTGCGATCCTGGTGCTTAACTGGTCGCCATTGGAGGGGGTCTTGCTTGGAGCAATCATCTCGTCCACAGATGCCGCCGCTGTGTTCACCATTTTACGTGCGAGGGCAACCCGCCTGACAGGCAAGCTGGAGCAACTGCTCGAATTGGAATCCGGCTCCAACGATCCGATGGCTGTGTTCCTCACCATTGGGTTGACACGCTTGCTGGCGGAACCTTCTACGCCTTTCCTATCGCTCATACCCATGTTTCTCATTCAATTTGCTGTGGGGGGCGCGTTAGGGTGGCTGATGGGCAAAGGCGGCGCCTGGCTGTTAAACAATATCCGCCTCAAGGAGCATGGCCTGTATTCCGTTCTGACTACAGCGCTGGTAGTTTTGATTTATGGGGCGACGACGTCCCTGGGCGGTAATGGCTTTCTGGCTGTGTATCTCGCAGGTATTGTGATGGGGAACACTCCGTTTGTTCACCGGCGCAGTTTGACCCGTTATCACGAGGGACTTTCCTGGCTGCTTCAAATCGCGATGTTCCTGGTACTTGGGTTGCAAGTATTTCCATCCCAGTTGGTTGGGTTGGTACTGACTGGCCTGTTGTTGGCCGCATTCCTGATGTTCGTGGCCCGCCCGCTGAGTGTCGCAGTAGCGCTCCTGCATTCCCCATTTTCCTTGCGCGAAAAGGTGATGGTGGCCTGGGTTGGATTACGCGGTGCTGCGCCAATTGTCCTGGCCACTTTTCCATTGCTGGCAGGACTGGAAAAGGCGAATCATATTTTCAATCTGATCTTCTTTGTTGTGTTAGTCTCCGTGCTGTTGCAAGGAACTACGCTTCCCCTGGTCGGGAGGCTGCTCAAGGTGAACAACATTGGTTATCAGGTGGAGGGCAGGAGTCTGGCGGAAGATTTTTTCGAGAAATATCAAGGCGATCTCAAAGAATTTGGGATTACGCTTGAGTCTCCTGCGCGTGCCAGGCGTATTGTCGATATTGACCTGCCATCGAATGTATTGCTAGTGTTGATTAAACGTGGGGAAGTCATCATCATTCCTCGTGGGGATGTTGTTCTCGAGGTCGGTGATCGTGTGTTGGCGGCATCCGATTCCGCCGGGTTGGAAAAACTTAAGTCGGTTTTATAATCGATTTTGTAAACATGCCTGTCTGGTGCCGTATCGCATAAGCGGCATTTGACACCCACATTGGCCCAGCGACCACCCTTCAGCCTGGCGGATTATTGATCGCGCTCAGTAGCGTGAACAATTGCGCGAAATGATGAGACATGCCCAACCCGTCTA
>CAZLOC010000247.1:3093-4306 GCA_964560935.1 uncultured Anaerolineaceae bacterium
GCGCCAGCCGCTTCGATCTCCGCCCCAGCCTGCTGCAGATGCCCAAACAGATGCCGCCCCGACCGGCTGTCCCCGCCGCTGGGACGGGTATCCATCGTTTCGTGATATAGCCGCTCGATTTTGGCATCCAATTCTGGGTCGATGACCGGTTCCAGTGACGTCACGCCGTCGAAGTTAACTGTCAGCCAGGCCAGGTATTTCGTCAGCGCAAACAGCTTAGACAGGCTCTCCGGCATGGGCAGCAGGTCGAGGAAGGCGTGCGCGATGAGCAAATCGGCAGGCGCAGGATGTTGCTCGATGAAGTCGAACACATCCGCTTGCACCAGCTTCACGCTGATATCGCATTGTGCACCGAAAATATGCAGTTCGTTTTTGCCGATTTCTTCTGCATCGAGCCCGTTTTCCCCGGCCCACTCTGGCAGCCACGCGCGCGCAAATTCAATATTTTCGACCATCTCGTCAACTAGCGTGTAGTCAACTTTTGAGATGACATCCCAGCGCAGCAAGCGTGCCAGCATCGTCCCGATCCCGCCGCCGACTTCGATGATGGTGAGGGGTTCTTCTGGCAGTTGGGCTTTTAGGGTAACCAGCACGTCTTTATTGAGTGCGCGGTCGTCCACGCTTTGTTTGGAGAGCAGGTAGCGGGGAAAGGAGTATTCCATATGTTGTCCAATCTCGTCGAGCGGAGCAAAGCGTAGTCGAGACGCGCCCTTCGACTGCGCTTTGCTCCGCTCAGGGAGGAGATTAATGTGTAATCATTGATACTAAAAAAAATCGAATCTGCCCCGCCGTCTCATCCCATGTTGGTTGTTGACGGTAACGTGCCAGTGCATTGACGGACATGCGCGCCAGCAAATCCCGGTCATTTGCCAGCTTAGACAATCTCTCGGCCAAGACAGAAGGTGCATCCGGTGGAACGAGGTAACCGGTTTCGCCATCGCTGATGATCTCGGACGCGGCCCCAGCCGTGCTTCCGATGGCTGGCAGGCCGAAGGCCATCCCTTCGAGATAGACAATGCCGTAGCCTTCGTAAGATGACGGCACAACTAACACTTGCGCGGATTTGAGCTTGGCGATTAGATCATCATTATCCAGCGGGCCATGAAAACGAACCGTAGACCGTAGACCGTAGACAGCAGCCTTTTCTTGTATGGCACGTGCGTAATCTGGTTCGGCTTTCAATCCACCAACCACATCAAGGCTGATAGCTGGC
>CAZLOC010000247.1:4406-6106 GCA_964560935.1 uncultured Anaerolineaceae bacterium
TCTTTGCCTTTGAGACGGAGTTCAAGGATGTAGTGGTGCGAATTGGGATAGTTTTCGGGACCCCAGTCTCCCCCGATGAGAAAGTGTCTGGCAATAAAATCGCGTCGAACGGCAAGCGTGTACATGCGCCCTCCTATTCAGTATGCGTGAATATGACTTGAATGGTTTCTTGTGGTCTTGCATCCAGCAATTTGTAGGCTTCGCTCGCCTGCTCCAGCGGGAAGCGATGCGTGATCCACTTCTCCGGCCGGATGCGTCCCAGCGCGTCCCAGGCGACCTCGATGCGTCGGGACTTGTCCCAGCGGGCGGAGAGCTGGGGCGAGAGCGTGCTGACTTGCGACGCGATCAACTTGATGCGGCTGCGGTGGAAAGCGCCGCCCAAATCGAGTGTGACCTTTTTCTCGCCATACCATGAGCCGATCACCACCCGCCCGCCGAAACCGGTCAGTGCGATGGCATCGTCCAGGGCGGCGGGTGCGCCGGAGAGTTCCAGGGACAGGTCTGCGCCGGAGGGGAGCAGGTCGCGGGCATGCTCTCGGAAATTGGGTTCGTTCGGGTCGAGCGCAGCGGAGGCGCCCATAGCCAGGGAGGCTTCCCTTCGAAGCGGGTAGCAGTCAGAGGTCACGAGAGAAGCGAGCGGGAATTCTGCCAGCAGCGCAGCCGTCAACAGGCCGATAATCCCCTGCCCAAACACTAGCACGCGTTCTCCTAGCAAGGGCGCAGCGTCCTGCACCAGATTGACGGCTGTTTCTATGTTCGGCAGGATGCAGGCTGTTTCGGGGGCCATTCCCTCGGGAAGTGGGAACAATTCATCCGGCGTGGCGACAAAATGTGAGGTATGTGATTGGAAGGCAAAGACCAACCTACCCAGCCAGCGATGTCGCATCTCCTTGCTGATCTTGACTACTTTGCCAACGGTTGCGTAGCCATAGGGCATGGGGTAACCCAATCCACTGCTCAGGGTATCGTGTGCGTCGGTCAGGTCTTTCGGGAATTGCCCGCGATAGACCAGCATCTCCGTGCCCGGGCTGATGGCCGAGCAGATCGTCTCCACCAGCACCTGTCCTTGCGCAAGTGGTGGCAAAGGCGTTTGACGTATTTCTACCTGGCCGGGGGCAGTGAAAAAAAGTGTGTGTGCTTGCATAGTCAAATTTAACCACAGATCCCCAAGGGGGACGCTGTAAACACAGATTCACATAGTTGAATAATATCAGTGTTTATCCTGTTTAGCTGTGGTGAATCCCCTGCCTGCCAGCAGCAGGCCCAACCCGCCGTTCAGGATGTCGCGCGCACGCATGAGCAGGCTGATGCCGATCCCGATCGCCGCCGGGTGGCCAAAAGCTGTCATCACGTAGACCTGGCTGGCTTCCAATGCGCCCAGTCCGCCGGGCAGGGGCATCAGGAAGGCGAACAGGGCTGCGGTCAATGCGGCCAGGGTTTGTTCAGCTGTCAGTTGCGCCCGTAAAAAGCCCGCCATCAAGAAATACTCGGCGGCCATCCCGGCCCAGGAAAGCAGCGAAAATCCCAGCGCTGCCAGCAAAGACCTGGGATGGCGACGGGTGAATGCGCCGGCCATGCGCTCCGAGACGATGATGAGCCGCATCCAGTTTTGTTTTTTTGTGAGGGACATGCCGGCGCGCATGACCGCTGAAACAGGATACCTGCCCCGATAGAGCAATACCAGGTGGACGAGCGGCCAC
>CAZLOC010000248.1:0-6101 GCA_964560935.1 uncultured Anaerolineaceae bacterium
TCTTCGGTCGCTTCGCTTCCTCAGAGTGACATGCGAAAAGTCAATTCCACGGCTGCGCCCACTGCGCAAGCACGTCCGGGTTCGAGATGGCGATGCGGCGTTTGTCCATATGGATCGCGCCGCTGCGCTCCAGTTCCTTGAGCGAACGCGCCACCACCTCGCGGACCGTCCCGAGGCGGGCGGCAAGCTGCTCCTGTGTCCAGGGTGTGCCGCTCAACTCATCCGGCGATTGCTCGCTGATCAGGCGCGCCAGCCGGTGTGTGACCTGGTAAAAAGCCATCTCGCTGACCATCCGCACCAGCCCGCGCAGATTTCTGGCGAGATTATCTATGACCTTCTGCGCGAATTCGGGATGAACTTTCAAGAGATCGCGCAGGATGTCCGGATGGATGACCCACACGCGCGTGGTTTCCAGCGCTTCCACATTGACCGGGTTCGCGCCGCCGTCAAAGGTGGGCACCTCGTTACAGGTATCGCCTTCCTGCAACACGCGCACGATGTACTGGCGTCCCTGGGGAGAGAGCCGGTAAAGTTTAACGAAACCCTGCTCGATGATGTGCAAACCGGAACAAGGGTCTCCCTCCCAAAAAAGCGCCTCACCGCGTTCATACTCTCGCAACTGCATGTGCGCGGCAACCTGGTTGAGCAAGCTTTCATCCAAGCCCTCGAAGTATTCATTTCGATGAAGCAGCTTTAGTCTTTGGGCAGGGCTGACACCAAGAGTGCGCATTGCTAAGGTTCGAATGTTCCCAGGATGGCTTTGTCTGGGCCGCGGTCGATCTCCCAGGGAAAGATGATATAAGCGTCGGTGACCGCCGCATAATAATCCGGGCGGACTTTGCCGAAGAGATTGCGATAGGGATTGAAGTGCATCACACAGGTTTCCGGGAAGCCACCCGCGGACGAGACACGGTTCTTTACGGCAGTGATCGTGCGCCCGGAGCCCCAGACGTCATCGACGATCAAGGTTGGTCGTCCGCGCAGCATTTCATCGCTCGGGAATTGGATGAAGTCCGGCCAGGCCATCAATTTATTCTGTTCCTGCTCGGATTGGCCTGGGAAGTCCACGGCTGCGGTTAGCAGGTGCGTGATGTTCATCGCTTCAGCCAACATACCGCCGGGGATGATGCCGCCGCGTGTGATCATTACCATGGCCGTGAATTCGCGGCGAAACTGTGGCAATAAATGGTCAAGCAAGCGATCGACGTCTCTCCAAGTCAGTACTTCACGACGGGGCCCTAGAGGTTTTGTCATGACCTATCCTAATACAGCAGCTAAAGGCGCAGGAGCTGCGACCTGGATGGGTTGCCCCGCAGCCTGCGCTTTTTCCGCTTCGCGCGCCCAGATATACAGGCAGGTGTGATAGGCGATACCAGTGTAGCTGCCGATGACACTGGCAACCAATGCGAAGGCGAAGAAGATCATCGCGCCCAGGCCGATGCCAATGATCAGCCCGGCCACGCCGGTCCCCATCACTGAGACGATGCCATACCCAACCCCAAAACCGATCACCGCACCAATCGCTCCCAGCCCGAAACCGATCAGCCCGGTTACTGCGCGCACGCCGACCGTACTGATACCGATCAGCAAAAGATTGTTTTTCGTGATCTCCCAGATGCGCTTTGCCCCGTCTTTGAGATTCAAGTCATCGATCACCATGGCTGGCAAAATCAAAAATGAGGCTTCCGTCCAAAGTACTTCCAGTAGGCCGGTTGCCGAACGAGCCAGGCCCGCCAGGATATTCCCGCCGCGCCGGTTCCGTCTCTGCGCCAGGCTTTTGAGCATGTTGACCGCGGTCGAAGCCGCTGCCAGGGTCAGCAGGTCGAAGAAATCGCGTTTCACGATGTTCCAGGCCTTGTCCATGCGGCCATCGCCTTCCGAAAGATAGCCGAAGATCAGGTAAGCCGTCATGCCTGAAAAAATATAAGTCACTACAAAGTTTGCAAAGACCATCAACGCGCCAAGCACGAACGTCAGCACCTGACCAAAACCTGAATCGCCGAAGAGCAAATAAGCGCCTACAATGGGGACAATCCCGATGATGGAGACAACAAATCCCACTCCCAGGGCATAGATAGACGGCTTGATCAAGTCTTTATCCTTGAACGCCATCTGCCAAGCCTGGGTTAGAAATGACCAGCCACGACTGAAGCTTTCCATAATGTCTCTCCTTTGGGTAAATAAGCCTGATTATAGCAAAGATGTCGGGTCGACTTCAACCCGCCAGCCATCGAATCTTTGACCTTGTAGAATGTCAACCGGATTGGGTCCGCGCAGGACGATTTGCCAGCGATACTCACCACGCAGTTTGGAAAAGAAGCACGGGACGGGGCCAACCAGCGTCGTTTGTAGACGTCCCTCCGCCTCGATCCTGGACTTCAGCCTACCCGCCGTTTTCTGGGCTTCAGCCTCTGCCCGATCATATTCCCGGTGACGGTACTCCAGCCGCACCAGTCGTCCGAAAGGCGGATAGCCTAACGCGCGTCTCCCGGCCAGCTCCTGCTCATAAAAGCCCGCGTAATCGTGCCCTGATGCCGCCTGGATGGTCGGATGCTCCGGCTGGAAGGTCTGCAAGATGACCTGTCCGCCGCGGGTGCTGCGCCCGGCGCGCCCGGCCACCTGCGTCAACACCTGGAAAACGCGTTCCGACGAGAAGGGATCAGGTAAGTTCAACCCAACATCCGCCAACACCACCCCGACCAGCGTCACCAGCGGTAAATCCAGCCCTTTAGCCAGCATCTGCGTGCCGACCAGCACATCCGCGCGATGGGATGCAAAGTGGCTCAGGATGATCTCATGCGCATCCTTTTGGCGCGTGGTTTCCCAGTCCCAGCGCAAGACGCGCGCCTGTGGGAATAAATTCCCAACCTCCGTCTCTACACGCTCACTACCCAGGCCATATTCGCGGATTTGTGTACTGCCGCATTCAGGGCATTTACTTGGTTTCTGGCGCGCATACCCGCAATGGTGACAGACGAGCCTTTCCTTTTCTTCGATGTGAAACGTCAATGGAGTGTCACATTGCGGACATTTCAACACATAACCACAATTCCTGCAAAAGACATACGTTGCTGTGCCGCGCCGGTTCAGGAACAAGATGACCTGCTCCCCGCGATTCAGCGTATCGCCCAAAGCCTGTAACAGGTCGCGGCTGAAGATGCCGCGGTTGCCCGCTTTGAGTTCCTCGCGCATATCTATAATGGAAACAGGCGGCAGGTCCAGGTGTTGATGCGGCTTTGTCTCTTGTGCGGATGCGATGCGTCTGGGCAAATCCAGCCGCACGCTTTCCCCCGCGTCCGCGTCCCAGCGTTGCACGATGGTAGGTGTAGCCGAGCCCAGGATGCAGACTGCGCCTGCCAGACGGGCGTACGTCTGCGCGGCAGTGACCGCATGATAGAACGGCGGCTCGGACTGGTAGTACGAGCCATCGTGACACTCGTCCACCGCGATCAGGCCAATATCCGGCAGGGGCGCGAACAGGGCGCTGCGTGGCCCAATGACCACCTCAAGCAGGCCGGTGCGGGCCCGGCGCCAGGTGTCGTAACGCTCGCCTTCGGAAAGCTTGGAATGGATCAATCCCACTTGACCGGGAAAGCGCGCCAGAAAGCGGCGCACGGTCTGCGGGGTAAGCGCGATTTCAGGGACGAGGATGATGGCCTGTTTGCCGCGTCGCACGGCTTCTTCCGCCGCGCGGATGTAGAGTTCGGTTTTGCCGGAGCCGGTCACGCCGTGCAACAGGAAAGGCAAATGCATGGATTGGGAAAACGCCTTCTGAATTTTCTCCCAGGATTGCGCCTGCTCAGGAGTTAATTCGGGAATACTGCCTCTCTCTATTCCTCTACTCTCTACTCTCTCTAACGGATCCCGCCAGATCTCGCTCTCACGCAATACGATCAGCCCGCGTTCGGCCAGAATCTGCAAATCGGACAGGTTGCAGCCACTCTCGGCATACACCCACGAAACGTTGGCCTCGTCCAGTTCGCGCATTAGATAGCGTAAGGCCGCAGAACGACGTTTCAGCGTGGCCTCAGTCTGGCCCAGGTCCGGTAAAGCCGCCTCAGCCTCTTCCAACGGGACAGCCAACTGTGCCACACGGATGTATTTGGAACGCACGCGCGGTGCAGGCAGCACGGACTTTTTCACTAAAACGCCACGTCTCACCAGCCATTCGGCAGACTTGCGCCAGTCCACATTGCGGAAGTGGGTATCGATCTGGCGGCCGCGCAAAGGGCCGCGTTCATTGAGCAGCTTGATGATGCGAGCATTGATTTGGCTCAGACCATTGGCCGTAGACCGTAGACCATCATCGGTCAACGGTCCGTCGTCCATCGTCCGCAGCGTGTAGCGCACATCCGCCTGTTGACCCAGTCCCGATGGCAGCATCAGGTTGATGATCGCAGCCAACGGGGAAAGGGTAGCTCCCGCCATCCATTCGGCCAGCGCAATTTGAGTCGATGTCAAAACCGGATCAGGGTCTACGATTTCAAGGATTTCTTTTGTGTCGGCAACGGAGGGTTGGTCAATGAAGCGCAAGATGACCCCCTGCACAGTTTGCTTCCCAAAGGGAACGATGACCAGATGTCCAATGCCGATGCCCCCTGCCAAGTCTTCGGGAATGGCATAATCAAAAACGCCCGCCACAGACGGGACGTTAACAACGATTTGGGCAAAGGGTTTCATGGAGGATCACACACGTACACGATTACGAAAACTTGCAGCCAATTCAAACTGGTCTGTGCAGATTTTGGGTATATTGTATTCTACAATTGCCTGCAAGGCATGCTCATCATTAACA
Source organism: uncultured Anaerolineaceae bacterium (assembly GCA_964560935.1). GTDB lineage: Bacteria > Chloroflexota > Anaerolineae > Anaerolineales > Villigracilaceae > JAABUE01. Next base: position 4,796 of record CAZLOC010000248.1, read on the forward strand.
TCCCAGGCATGGATTTCTATCCCTGAGCCACGAACTTTTGCCACAACAGCGTTTGACAACTGGCTTGGATGCAAATGTATTGCTCTCACCCGAGCCAGCCTGGCCAGGTTGGCTGCTTCATAGGCGACCACATCCAGGTTCATCCATGGTTTGGAGCGTGGATAGAGCAAATCTGTGGTGATACCCGGACATTGATCTCTAATGTCCAACAACAAGGTGATTTCATAAGAAGTAACCTCGATTGTCCCCCATAAGTTTTTGAATTTTCGAAGTATATCTCCAATAATAATGGCCGACTCAGGTTCAGGTCCCTTGATCTCTATTTCCAATCCAATCTTTCCGCCAATTGTTTCGAGAACCTCTACAAGTGTGGGAATTTTGAGGGGATCAAAGCCATTTTGCGCCTTTAAAAATTGAGCCTGACGCAATTGCTCATATTGATAGTTGAAGATTGGGCCTGGAAGCGATGTTATTTCGTCCAAATAGTAGTAATGGAAAACAACCGGAATCTTATCTTTTGTAAGCCGCACGTCGAGTTCTACGGCATCGGCGCCAAGTTCGATCGCTCTTTGAAATGCCGGGATGGTGTTTTCAGGATATTCTGTCGCAACCCCGCGATGAGCAACAATTTCAAATGAGTTCATATCAGTGTTGTTTCAGGATTGCTGCCGCCCCGTAGCCGACCACGCCGGAATAATCCCCGGTCACATCACCGGACGTGGCGTAGTACAGCAGCTTGACCGTATTCGCGCCAAGTTCTTTAGCGGCCCACAGCACAGCCGCAACGGCGGCATGACCGCAGGCAAAGCCTTTGCCGTTGTGTTCAGCTTCGAAGACACCCTCAGGCGAGAAGGCCTCGATCTGCCGCAGCATTTCGCGGTCCAGCTTGTTGGCAGTTTCCTGGTCGTAGAAATGGGACAAGTCTGTGCTGGCGACCAGGATGTAGTTTCTGTCGCGTAGTACGCTCGCCAGCGCTTTCCCCAATCCCTGCGAGATGCGTGGGTCTTGCGCGCGCACCATGATCGGCAGCAATTTGAAGCCAGATGTCAGGGCTCGTTGCAGGAAAGGCAGTTCGATCTCAAGCGAATGCTCCGGGTCGCGCGGAACGGCTGAGAGGCCAATGCCCAGGTCAGCTTGCAGATCGGCATCTAGCGCCGCCACGGCGGATTTGTCGATAGGGATCGTGCCCAGGGGGGTGGAGTAAGCATCGTGGCTGGAAGTGATCAAAGGTTGTGGATAAGGGTGGTGCATGGGCGAAATAACGGCTACCAGGTCGGAACTCCGGCCACGAAGCGTGGCAAAGGCA
>CAZLOC010000249.1:0-6088 GCA_964560935.1 uncultured Anaerolineaceae bacterium
TCGGGGTTGCTGTGACAAGCACCTTTGCACTCTTTGTGAAATCGATATGGGATTTCTCGCAGACTGGGCCCCGCATCCACGAAGAGGTCATTGCCTATTACCGGCGCTACACCCTGTTAGCTCTCACTCGCCTAAGCATCTGGGCATTTATGCTGATGCTTCTCATGGCCGGGACAGGGGTGCTCCTATATTACGCATTAAGTACCAGCCTGGGGTGGGCCTGGTCTACGTGGCCCGCTGTCGTTGCCGCGATACTGGGACTGCTTGGTGTAAGCGTGTTGCAATTCGTTCGCAAGCTTCGCTTCAACCCCGGGCTCCTGGTCGCATCCATGCACTACCGCATGAGTCGTCTTCACCCATTGTGGAAATGGGCCACGCCTGGGCGCATCCGTGTCATTGAAATCACTTTGGGGCTCGTCATTGCTCTGCTGCTAATCAAGGCCTCATGGCAGCTGGCAAAGCAAAATCAGGCTGCCGAACTGATTGCCTTCTGGGCTGCAACGCTGTTTTACGTTTTCTTGATCGCATGGGCCGGATGGCTGCCGAAAGCCGGCGACGTAAGAGGGGCCTCCCGTCGTCGGGATGGAAAACCCAATATTCTGCTCATCGGCTCAGACACGCTGCGCGCAGATCGACTTGGGGCATTAGGCTACCATCGCTCCCTAACGCCCAATATCGACGCCCTTGGCGAAAGGGGAGCCTTGTTCGCAAACTGTTATGTTCCTTGTGCCCGCACCGCGCCGAGCCTGGTCTCTTTGCTCACGGGAACCTGGCCGCACACCCACCGCATTCGTGACAATTTTGTCACGGACGCGGAAACCCGCCTTAATGTGGCCACGCTGCCACGCTTATTGAAGCCGCTCGGTTATCACAGCGCAGCGCTGTCTGACTGGTGCGGCGCCGACATGGGCAAACTCTCATTCGGCTTCGACTACACCGACTTGCCGGAAGATCAGTGGAACCTGAAATACCTGATCCGCCAGGGTCCCAAAGATCTGCGCCTGTTCATTTCCCTGTTTGTCCATAACCGGCTTGGAAGATTGTTATTGCCGGAACTTTATTATCTTGGCGGCGTGCCTCTCACAAGCCAAATTGGCGAACGTGCCAGGCGTCTGGTTTCGCGCTTGGCAACCATGCCGGAACCTTTTTTTCTGAATGTTTTTTATTCCACCACTCATCCGCCATTTGCTTCTGAATGGCCTTGGTATTCGCGCTTCACTGACCCGGCCTATGACGGTGAATCCAAGTTTGCCATGGCCAAACTGACTGACCCATTCGAAATCATTCGCCGTCAGGGCGCGCCCAAGGAAGAGTTTGATCTTGACCAGATCATTGATCTATACGATGGCTGCGTGGCCCAATTTGACGATGAAGTGGGAAAAATGCTCGGGCATCTTGAGGCCTGTGGGCTGGCTGACAACACCATTGTTGTGGTTTATTCCGACCATGGGATGGAGTTTTTTGAACACGACACCTGGGGGCAGGGTAATTCAGCAGTCGGCGACTTTAGTCCGAGAATCCCGCTGGTGATTCGTGACCCAAGAAAACCTGCTCGGGGAAAGATTGACAACGTTGTTCGCTCGATCGATCTCGCCCCAACTTTGTTAGAACTCGTTGGCGCCCCCTTTGACTCCCGTATGGATGGGGTCTCACTTGTAGCCTGCTTTGCAGAGCAGAGAAGCTGTCCGCAACTCGACGCATTCAACGAAACAGGCATCTGGATAGCGGATATCCCGGGCCTACCCGAAAAACATTTACGCTACCCAAATCTGCTTGAATTGATGGAAGTGCCTGACCGGGCTAGCGGAACCCTGGCAATAAAAGCGCAATATCAAGGCATTACCCTCGCTGCGAAAGACAGGATGATTCGTCATGGGCGATGGAAACTGGTCTACCAGCCGCTCGATTCTGGTTTCTTGTTGAGGCTGTTCGATCTTGAAGCCGATCCGGCATGCCAAACAGATATTTCAGATTTAAGGCCAGAAATAAGAGATGAACTTTGGAGTAGGCTCCAAGTGTTTTTACAGGCCGAGAGCCCCCTAAAAGCAACTTGATTGCGTAGCAGATAAGCCCATCAATTGACTAGCCATATCAATCCGGACAAAAACGGCAATAGGGATTTTTCGGTGTACCGATCTTGAGTTGCTCAGCCGGCACAGCGGGTGGCAATTCACCTCCTACAGCATTCGACTGCTGCGAGGATTTGGTAGTCTCGTGGGATGGCACTGAACCCTCTGTGGCTGATGTGGATGGTGGTGAGGTTTCTGACTCAGAGCCACCATCATCACTTGTTGCACCGGCAGATGGGTCCGGAGTCACTGCCGGTTTCGCCTCTTCTATTTTCATACCAAGCCTGCTGGCCAGCTGGCGCAGCTTAGTATTTTGAGAATCCATCTCCAGGCCTACCTTTACCACTTCCACTGCTTTTGCCTTGCGATTGGTGTCCAAATAGAAGTTGGCTAGTGCGATACGGGCCCCAACATGTCCCGGATCAAGCTGGAGCGATTTCAGCAAACTGGCTTCGGCTTGGGCATTCTGTCCACCTAAGGCCAGGGCTTTTCCGCGTAATGCATAAACTTCAGGCATAAGGAAGTGCGCTTCTGGCACATGCGAAATAACATAGTTCGTTTGATTAACTACCTCACTGACTTCATTACGCTGCTTAGATTTATCAGAAGTCGAGTAAAGTCTGTACATTGCGGGCATAGCAAAACAATAATGATGAAAATGAAAATACTCTGGAGGATTTGGGTAAGGGGTATTAACGCCCTCTGCCTGCCACTTGTTCCGGCCGATGCACCATTGTTGCAAAGCCAAATATTCAGCCTGAGTACCCGCCAGAACTTGCGATGCTTGAATGGTGGAAAGCCCCACAAAAGCCGCAAGCAGGAACTTCATACAATTAGAACTGTTCATGTGAGAGACCTTCTTTAATTAACAGTTTGAGGATAGCATCGGCTGCCACCTTCTGCCCAGCCGAGCCCCAATGCGTATCGTTGGGCATGTAAACATCGGATATCCCCCTGGTGATCGCATCGGCAATAGCTCCGTCAAGCCTGGCGTCGGGCACCGGGAAATCATCAAGGAGCGCCGGTAATCGACTAGGGGGCACATCGCTGGGATTGCGCAGCCAAGGCCGATAGGCACTTGATTTATCGGGGGCTATGGCAGTCACAAAACGGGTGGTTCCATTTTCCTCGAAAAGGGCTGCAAACTCTGAATAGCTGCAGCGAATGCGATCAAGCTCAACATCGGTCCAATTCCCCTTTTGCAGTTCATTACGATAGACCAGCAGATCACCTGATGTACGTGAGCTGAATAAATCGGTCCGTTTCAATTGAAGCAGGAGCGCTTCCGAACCACGAATATTCGCTTTTCGCAGCAGCGTCTTCCATAACCAGTTACGCGCGAAGCCCGGGTTAACCGCCCAAAGATCGGTTGGGCGCATGACGTTTAATGCAGATATCCCAAGCGGGTGCAGTTTCATTGGAGACAATCTAGCAGTGACGGAATTGGACGCGCACTGTTGACTGCCCTTTCCATACTCGTCCTTGAGATCACGTTCGATATTGTTCCAAATTACCAAGCGTGGCGGGGCCAGTCGGTAGGTTCTGCTGGCGATCAGATCGCCCAAGACAACTTTGTGCTTGTCCAAGGTATGTATCCGCCAACCAGTGCGTGCCGCCAGCCAGTTTTGCCACTGCTGGGGCGGTCGTAGATTGGCAAAGGAATCGCCGATGACCAACACGTCGACTGGATGGTCGTAGGTTTCGCCCCAGGTAGCCAGAAGAGGATGGAATTCTTCCATGGGTGCATTCCAGCCATAGTCCCGCTCGGCATAGCCGCCAATGCGTGTCAGATCACCATAGAGCGGTTCCAGCCACCAGGCCAGGATCCACGCTGCAACCACCAGACCGAGGCTGATTGTGACAATCGCAATGAAGTAGCGTCTCGGGCTCATCAGAACTGGAAGTAGAGAAATTCTGAAATGGCCTCGCCACGAGTAAGCGCGGCTGCAAGCAGAACGACTGCAACCGTCGCCCACATAGCATTGATACGGAATCGAACGGACGAACGCTGTTCATTCGTCGCGACAAAATCAAGGGCCGGCCGGAAATCCGACATGATTCGTTGAGTGTTGGGCATTCGTGTCGCCACCAGCAACAGGGCACCAATCCACAACCACCCCCAGGCATCAGGGACATGACTACCGGCGTTGCCGACCCTTAATCCCATACTTTGAATCAGCGCGACAATCCTCCAATGTGCATCGGCAGTCCAGGGACCAGGGATGGCAATGCCGTTCATACCGGACATGGCTGCCAGCATATTCATGGCGGCAGGCAATGATTCGGCACGGAAAAATACCCAACCGATGACGACGGCAAGAAAAGTGATCGTCCACGCCAGGGCACGTGTCCACTTCCGTCCACCTGGCAACCGAAGCCGCTGCCTGATTCCACCCCAGGCATGATTAATGACCAGATACAGGCCATGCAGTCCACCCCATATGACGAAAGTCCACCCGGCACCATGCCACAACCCGCCCAACAACATGGTCACCATCAGATTGATGTAGCGTCGGGCCTTACCCCTACGGCTCCCACCCAGGGAAATATAAAGATAATCGCGCAAAAAGCGGGACAGAGTCATGTGCCAGCGCCGCCAGAAATCCACGATGTTCAAGGCCTGGTAGGGCGAATTGAAGTTGAGCGGCAGGATCACCCCAAACATGCGGGAGATGCCGATAGCCATGTCGGAGTAGCCGGAGAAGTCGAAATAAAGCTGCAGGGTATAAGCCAATGCCCCACCCCAGGCCTCCAAAAAACTCAGCGCCGTGCCGTCACCCGCGGCATCAAACACAGGACGTGCGTAAACGGCCACTCCATCCGCCAGCACGACCTTTTTGAACAAGCCTATAGCGAATATGGTGAGCCCGATGGCCAGGTCTTCCCAGTTCAGACGGTAGGTTTCGGCTCGGCCGAATTGCGGCATCATTTCCTTGTGATGCAACACGGGACCGGCAATAAGATGCGGAAAATAGGTAACAAACAATCCGTAATGGATGAAGTTGAACTCACGCGCAATGCCACGCCAGGCATCCACTAGAAATGCGATCTGGGTAAAGGTGAAGAAGGAGATGCCCAGCGGCAAGATGATTTCGTCCAACTTCCAACTCGTGCCGAGCAGGGCATCAGTGGTGCCCAGAAAAAAGTTGGCGTATTTGTAGTAACCCAATAAGGCAAGATTGGCACCTACCCCAAAAGCGAGAAGGTAGGCGCGGCGCTGAGTCTCTGGTCGGGTTGCTTCTCGTGCCAGCAGAATCCCCATGCTGTAATTGAAAAAGATCGAGCCCATAAGCAGCCCAACATAGGCCGGGTTCCACCAGCCGTAGAAAAACAGGGAAGCAGCAGTCAGCCAGGTTGCAGCGATGCGGTGGCTTCGGCGCGCCAGCAAGAAAAAACCGGCAAGCACGATTGGCAGATACAGATAAATGAATTCGGGTGAGTTGAATAGCATTCAATCCGGCCCTATTGCGACACCCGTTTGCCCGAAGCCAAGAGACTTAGTGTTTTTTGCGCCACTGAGTCCCAACTGAATTCGCTATGGGCCCGCGCATGACCTGCAAGTCCCATACGCTCAGCCAATGCAGGGTTACCCAATACTTCTGCGAGTGCGTTGACCAAGGGCTGCAATTGTTTGCCATCGACACGAAAACCGGTTGTCCCTTCGATCACGGCGGATCCGGTTCCGCCATCGCGGCCCGCAATGGCCGGCTTGCCGCAGGCGGCGGCCTCGAGAAAGACCATGCCAAACCCCTCGTTATCACCGTTGATCTCCCGATTGGGCATGGCAAATACATCGCAAGCGTTGTACCAGCGCGGCAGATCATTTGGGCTGACATGGCCAAGGAAGTGAACGCGATCCGCCACTCCGAGCCTTGATGCCAAGTCGGTCAGGTAGCGCAGGTCCTCGCCGATCCCGATCAGGGCAAGATGTACATCAAGGCCTTGATCGAAAAGTTTAGGCAAGCTCTCGATTACCCGATCAAAGCCCTTGCGGCGCGACAAACGTCCAACCGACAGGA
>CAZLOC010000250.1:0-6074 GCA_964560935.1 uncultured Anaerolineaceae bacterium
CCATTCCGGCAATGATGATCCAAACCTGGCCGCTCCGGATTTCACTCCCGCCAGACTTTAACACGGTCCAGACCACAACGAAGGCCAGTGTCAGGAACACCAGGAATTTGAGCAGCAAGGCAGGCAGCCATTCCCGCAAGGATTTCTCTTTTTGGTTGCCGTTATCTTCGGTCATTGCACCTCGAATTTTCGATAAATTTTCAGAGCTGTCACAAACCCGGTATTTCCAATTCTGACTTTTTCCCGCTCCTGGTCTCGTAAAGGATGGGCGAGTATGGAGGCGTTAACACAAAATCAGAATAACTGTCAGGGTCTCCGCCAATCTTGAAGCGCGGTTTGCCATTGAAGAAAAAGCGAGGCTGGTATTGCCCGGGAGCCGGGTATCTGGAGAGCACTTTCAATAATCCATCCAGGACCTGTGCGGAGTCAACTTTATTATCTGCATAGAGTTTTATCTGGTGGGCGCTGGATCGTATCAAGGCGTAATCCCGGTCACGGGTTCTTGGCGCAACCACTTCGCCCGGTAAAACCTGTACAGCCAAATCGTAAGTTTCCCCTTTCAGGGAATCGACATAGGCTGCTGCTTTTTTATCGATGGTACAGCGCTTATTCCCCAGGATTTGAATTTCAATATCCCGGATGTCACCTGCCTGCCCCAGACGGTTCGAAATATCCTGGACATCGTTATAGATGGCAAGCGCCAGCTTGCCTGCCGGATTTTCCGGTGGAATATCGACTTTTAAAATTACATAGCGCATCAGCGCTTCGTGCAATAAGGCCAGGTAAGCCGCTGCTTGCTTATCATCGAAAGCCTCGCCAGGCACCCCCTTCGAAAGCCAATCGAGGTAAAAAGTTTTGGACAACCAATCCTTGGATACCAGGCGCAGGGAATAGCGCAATCTTTCATCCTTTGGCATGCCCGTCAGCGCAGTCCGCCCACCCTCACTGAGCATGTGCGCCCGGCAGACCATGCGCTGTACGGCGGCCAGCGTTGTGCTTAGTTCACAAATGGGTGCTCCGCGCAGATTTCGCGCCCCGTTAAAGCGGATTTTGAGTGGGTATTTTCTCCAACACATGAGACCCTCCCATGACTAAAAAGGACCCTCCATATTCAGTGTATAAACTTTTAAGATGAAAGTCAAGCCCATTTTTTTATATTTTGAAGTAAGTCAATACTCCAAATTTCCACAGATTGGGCTTCCAATTAGCCCCCTCTCAAGTAACTTGTATGTAAAGGCCGATTGTTATATACTGATTTTGGGGAAGGTTGCCCAACGGGTTGGGTAGAAAGGAGAATATATACATCTTGCTCAATCCATCATCCTAAAACCGTATCTTCCAAAACCTTAACAAGCCGATTTTCAAAGAGAGGAGTAAATGATGAAACGCAAGCTGTCTATCGTTGGAATTGTTTTGGTAGTGGCTTTGCTTTTGGCCACGCCTGTCTTCGGGATCACCTTTGGAGAATTGGACGGCGAGCGGCATCCCAACGTCGGTGCGCTGCTGGTAGCCTGGCCTTATCCGGATGGAGATATTGATATCGTCTGTAGTGGCACACTGATCTCGCCTACTGTGTTCCTGACCGCTGCCCACTGCGTCAATTGGATGCCCGCGGAAGGTATTGATACTCATGATGTATACGTGACGTTCGACACCGAATACGTGATCGATGTCTCGGTCATTCACCAGGGTACTTATTATATCAACCCGGATTACGGGCACGACGCAGCGGACCCGCATGATGTGGCTGTAGTGGTGCTGGACAATCCCATCTCTGACATTACACCTGCCGAACTGCCTCCCGCTGGCCTGCTGGATGAGATGAAGGCCGCCGGAGCATTGAAAAATCAGCCCTTTGTCGCCGTAGGTTATGGCACAGTGAGGGAAGATAAGACAGGCGGCCCTCACGCCCTGTATTGGGAAGGCGCCCGGCGTTTTGCCACCGGCACCTATAACGCCCTGACCAAGAGCTGGCTGAAGATCTCAATGAACCCTGCTACAGGCGATGGGGGTACCTGCTACGGCGATTCGGGCGGCCCGCACTTCCTTTACGACGGTACTGAGGATGCTATGGTCGTCTCTTTGACCGTGACCGGTGATGTAAATTGCCGGGCAACCGATGTAACCTACCGGCTGGATACCGAATCTGCGCGTGAGTATCTGAGTGAATTCGTGGAGCTCCCCTAAGCGCAGATAACTCGTAGAGAAAACAAGTTGAGCGCACATCCGTTAGCGCGAACAAAGAACAAACGGCCTTGGATGAGATAATGTCCAAGACCGTTTGTTCTTTACATCCTTACTTATTCATCTCCTCGTCCAGGCGATCATCGGGTTGATCTGCTTCGTCAGGCGGTAGGCCACTTCCTTGAACCCAAAGCGCGGCCAGAAGCGGGAGGCGGCCAGGTTGGGGCTGATCCAGTCGGTGTAACAATATTCGAAACCTTGCTCGCGAGCGTGGGCCAGGCAGGTCCAGGTCAGGGCCGTGGCGATACCACGTCCGCGGCTTTCCGGACGTGTGGCTGCTACCGAAAAAGTGAAGGTCTGAGGGCCTACGAGTACATCCGTTGGGCCTTCCGCCTCTTTCCAGGAGGCAATCGTCCCCACTGCTTTCTCGCCATCCAAAGCCAGCCAGGTATGGACAGTTTCGTCATCGGCCAGTTCGGCCCAGCCCTCGCGCAACTCGTCCCACTCTTCCGGAGGGGTGGGGTGCCAGTAGGGCGCTTTTTCCAGTTCACGGTAAATCAAATGCGACATGCCGGCCAAATGTTCATTGTCCCCTGGCCCCGCCCGGCGGATTTGGATACCGTCTGGAATCCGGATTTCAGGAATCTCGACCTGGCTGAAATCCAGGACGGCATCGATGCGCTCCTTGCCGAAATCCAGACTGAACCAGGCTTCTACGATGTCACTGTCCGCCACGGATAAGTAGGTGTGATGGATGAACACGCCGCGCCTTACCCAGTCATCGCCGAGCAGCACATACAGGTCTTGCAAGGTTTCCACGCTTTCCCCTTCTGCCAGCGCGGAACCGGGCAAATAAACCCAGCCGCAGCGCCCCCAGGGTTGAACGGTGGTCGTTCCAAGGAAATATGCCACCATTTTCCCATCCCGCAGGGCGGCGTACCCGCTGGTATTTTTCTTTTCCAGGTGGGTTTCAACCGCCTTGGCAGCTACATCCGGCTGCTCGAAACGCGTTGGTAAAACCGCCAAAATTTCGCGGTTGCGTCGGTGCCGTCTAGCCAACAGTTCCCCGGCTGCGGGGATCATTTCATAAGTAAAGGGTAAGAATTCAGTTTTCATTTTTTCCTCTAAAATTTGCCCCTCCCCAGCCCTCCCCAAATACGGCACTGCGATTATTCTTGACAACCCAAATTTATCTGCCGTATTTGGGGAGGGTGCCCGAAGGGCGGGTGGGGCAGGAGGCTCAATCCGCCGCCAGCGCATCCGACGCAGGCTGCTTCTCTTCCACCAGGTCGGTCACGCCGTAATGCACTTCCAACTCATGGCGGAACTGCTGGGTATACAGGCGGTAGTAGTGCCCGCGTTGGCGTAGCAGCTCAGCGTGCGTGCCCTGTTCCTTGATGCGCCCAGCCTCGATGACCAGGATGCGGTTTGCGCGCCGGATGGTGCTCAGGCGGTGGGCGATGACGAAGGACGTCCGTCCTTTCATCAGGGCTTCCATGCCGCGCTGGATGAGCGCCTCGGTCAGCGTATCCACACTGGAAGTGGCCTCGTCCATGATGAACAACTCCGGCCGGGACAGCACGGCTCTCGCCAGACTGATCAACTGCTTCTGGCCAACAGAGAGCAGGTTGCCTCCCTCGCCAACGTTCTGGTCGTAACTCTTTTCGAGCGTGACGATGAAGTCATGCGCGCCGGCGATCTTGGCCGCGTCCTCGATATCCTCGTTGGTTGCGTCCAGGCGTCCATAGCGGATGTTCTCGCGCACGGTCCCGGAGAACAGGTGTGGGGTCTGTAACACGATCCCGACCCGCGAATGGATCGACTCGAGGCTGTAGTCCCTGTAGTCGCGCCCGTTGATGCGGATGGCGCCTTCGCGCGGCTCGTAGAAGCGGCAGAGCAGGTTCACGATGGTCGACTTGCCGCCGCCCGTCGGTCCGACCAGCGCGATCGTTTCGCCCGGCTTGACCTTCAAGCTGAAATCGTTCAGCACCGGGTTGCGATCTTCGTAGTAGAAGTCCACACGGTCGAACTCGATCTCGCCCATCAACGTTTGCGCAGGAATCGCATCCGGCCGGTCGTGGACCTCAGGAGCCGTATCCACCAACTTGAAGATGCGCTCGGCCGAAGCGATGGAGTGCTGCATCTCGGCGTAGACGCGCGCCAGTTCCTGCACCGGCCACAGCATGAAGGTCAGGTAGGAGACGAAGGCATGAATACCGCCAACCGTCATCCCGCCGACCTGGGCCTGGATCCCGCTATACCAGACGATGATCCCCAGCGCCAACGCCGAGATGATCTGTACGGTCGGCAGGAAGAGCGCGGAGAGCCAGGCAGCGCGATACGAAGCGCGGTACATGTCGTCCGTCAGCACCTGGAACTCTTTCAGGTTCTCGTCCTCGCGCCCCAGCGCCTTGACCACGCGCACGCCGGCGATGTTTTCGTTATAAGCGCCAGTGATCTTGGAGTTGGCGCGCCTCGCGGCGCGGAACTGCACCAGGATGCGTTTGCGGAACTCCACTGCGATGATCATCAAAATCGGAACAGCCACCAGCACGATCAGGCCCAGCTTCCAGTTGATGATCAGCATGAAGACGGTTGCAGTCGTGATGTTCATGGCCGACCAGGTGATGTCCACCACGCCCCAGGTGACCAGTTCCGACACGCGCCCGGTATCCGAGGTGACACGCGCCATCAGGCGGCCCACGGCGGTCTGCGCGTAGTACGAGAGCGATAGTTCCTGCAGGTGGTTGAACAACATTTTGCGCAGGTCGTATTGCACGCGTTCGCCCAGCACACCGGCCAGGTATACGAACGTGAACACCATGCCAGCCTGCAGGACAATGATGCCACCGTACAGGATGGCCAAGCGCGTAAGGGTGTCCACATCTTTGAGTGAGATGCCCTGGTCGATGATCTGCTTGTTGATAAAGGTAAAGTAAGAATCGGTAATCGAAGTCAGGGCGATGGTAATAAAGAATCCAAGCACCCAGCGCCAGTGCGGCTTGAGCAAGCCGACAATGCGCCGGAATACCGGGCCGGTCAATTCGCTGGTATATTCTTCTTCTTCGAGTTCGATAAGTTCGTCGCTCATAGTTCCTCCGAAGGATAAAGGCGGAAGGATGAAAAGAGATATATCCTACATCTGATTTATCTTTTTACCTTTTTTTCAGCCTCGCCTTTACTTTCGTAACGATGGTTACAAATATCGCTATAAGTTCATTGGTTTCTTTAATGAGTGATTCTACTTTTTGGGCCGGCACGATATTGCCTTTGACAAGCAAGTCCAACCAGTAGTCTGTTTCGTCCAATTCCTGTAAAGCGGTTTCAAACTTGTTGACAATATCGGCATCGGATTTTGCCCGGTATCCTTCACGGTAATGCGCTCCAATGGATGTGCCAGAACGCAGCACCTGCTTTCCAATCACCTGTGCTTCTGTGGTCTTTGGCAAGCTGACGTATAGCCGGATGATCCGCAAAGCAAAATCGCTCGTTCGTGTTCTCAAGTCTTGAGGCTGTTCATTGCTCATACCCATTCATCCTTCATCATTCATCTTTCATCATTTATTAATTCACTCTAGAAATCTCCGTCTCCAGTTCTTCATCAATACGCGTCTGGATGTCGTAGATTCTGCGGTACATACCATCCTCCTGGGTCACCAACTCTTCATGCGTACCCATCTGGACGACTTCGCCTTTATCCATCACCAGGATCAGGTCGGCGATCATGACCGATTGGATGCGGTGGGCGATGATGAATGTGGTGCGATCCTTCATCAGGTTGTTGAGCGCCTCGCGGATCTCGGCCTCCGTTTCCAGGTCCACGGATGAGGTCGAATCGTCCAGGATCAGGATGCGCGGGTTCTTGAGCAGGGTGCGCGCAATCGTCACGC
>CAZLOC010000251.1:0-2589 GCA_964560935.1 uncultured Anaerolineaceae bacterium
TGCGTAAATATTTGAACTATAACTCCGAATTGTGAAGGCAATTTGCCAGATCTAAATTCAGGAAAATATGCAAGGAGCAGTAGCATACGGAATCTAACATAACTCTTACATCATGCATGCAAATCGCCAATCCACCTTTGTTATAATCACCCTGTCATAAACCTGACAGGTCTCCGCGAGAACTCGATGGAGAATTGTCTTTGTTTGCACAGATGTTAGAAATAGGAATGGCAGGATTAAGACCTGTCAGGTTTGCTTATTGAAAGGATAACCGCTTATGATGCGATTTGACCGTTTTACCGAGAGAGCACAAGAGGCCGCCCAACGCGCCGCGGAGATCATCCAGCGCTATGGCCATAACCAGATCGATACCGAGCACATCCTGATGGCGCTGATCGAGCAGCCGGGCGGCGTGATTCCCCAGATTTTGGAAAAACTCAACGTCAGTGCAGCCGCATTAACCGAGCGGTTGGATTCCACGCTGCGCGCCAGTCCCAAGGCTAACATCTTCGGCGGCGGCGCGGGGCAGATTTTCATCACGCCGCGCGTGAAACGCATTATCGACCTGGCCAACGAAGAGGCCAACCGCCTGAAGGATGAATACATTTCCACCGAGCACATCTTCCTGGCGATCCTGACCGAGCGCAATACCCCCGCAGCCCGCATTTTAGAGTCCGCCGGGTTGACGCGCGACCGCGTCTACGACGCCGTCCAGGATCTGCGCGGCGGGCAGCGCGTCACGGATCCGCAAGCTGAAAACCGCTACCGGACCCTCGAAAAATACTCACGCGACCTGACCCAAATGGCGCGCGAGGGCAAACTGGACCCGGTCATTGGCCGCGATACCGAAATCCTGCGCCTGATCCAGATTTTATCCCGCCGCACCAAGAACAATCCCGTTCTGATCGGCGAAGCAGGTGTGGGTAAGACCGCCATCGTGGAAGGGCTGGCGCAGAAGATTGCCACCAACGATGTGCCGGAAATCCTGACCGGCAAGAAAGTGGTGGCGCTCGACCTGGGCGGCATGATCGCCGGTTCACGTTTCCGCGGCGAGTTCGAAGAACGCCTGAAATCGGCCATCGAGGAAGTGCAGCGCGCGCAGGGTGAAATCATCCTGATGATCGACGAATTGCACACCGTCGTCGGAGCGGGAGCAGCCCAGGGCGCGATGGATGCGTCCAACATGCTCAAACCGGCCCTGGCGCGCGGCGAACTGCAGTGCATCGGCGCGACCACGCTGGATGAGTTCCACAAGCACATCGAGAAAGACGCCGCGCTGGAACGCCGTTTCGCCCCAATCTACGTCGAAGAACCGAGCGTGGACGATACTATCCTGATGCTGCAAGGCCTGCGTGACCGCTATGAGGCGCATCACAAAGTCCATTTTGCAGATGAGGCCCTGGTGGCTGCCGCTCGGCTGGCTGACCGCTATGTCACCGACCGACATTTGCCCGATAAAGCTATCGACCTGATGGACGAGGCCGCCGCCAAGCTGCGCGTGGCCCTGTACTCCCTGCCGGACGATCTCAAGGTGATGAAGAACGAGATCGAGAAACTACGCGCCGAAGAGGAACAGGCCGGACTGGAACGCGATTACGAGCGCGCTGCCCAGAAGAAAGCCGAGCGCTTGCGCATCGAGCAGGATTTCAACGCTGCGCGCGAAAAATGGGAAGCTGACCACCAGCTCGATGAAGTTGTGGATGTAGACGACATCGCCGAAGTCGTGCACCAGTGGACAGGTATCCCGCTCACGCAGATGATGGAGAGCGAATCAGAGAAATTGTTGCAAATGGAAGAACGCCTGCACGAGCGCATCGTCGGGCAGGAAGAGGCTATCCACGCCATTTCGGATGCCATCCGCCGCGCACGCTCTGGCTTGAAAGACCCCGCTCGTCCCATTGGCTCGTTCATCTTTATTGGCCCTTCAGGTGTCGGCAAGACTGAGTTGGCCAAGGCGCTGTCCTGGTTCATGTTCGACGACGAGGATGCCCTTGTTAGAATCGATATGTCCGAATATCGGGAGCAGCACACAGTGTCCAGATTGTTCGGCGCGCCGCCCGGATACGTCGGCTACGAGGAAGGCGGTCAACTGACCGAAGCCGTCCGCCGCCGACCGTATCGCGTCCTGTTGTTCGATGAGATCGAGAAGGCGCATCCCGAAGTCTGGAACGCGCTGCTGCAAATCCTGGACGACGGGCGCATGACGGACGGCCAGGGCAATGTAGTCGACTTCCGAAACACGGTTCTGATCATGACCTCCAACCTGGGTACCGAATATGTACGTAAAGGCGGCACCCTGGGCTTCCTCCAGCAAAAAACGGACGATGAGGAGCGCGAATCTCATGACAAGATCGAGAAGGCGCTCAAGGGAGCCTTCCGGCCTGAGTTCCTCAACCGCATCGATGAGATCATCATGTTCTCGCCACTCAGCTTGGAAGAGATGGAGTACATCGTTGACTTGCAGATGAAAGAATTGCAGGAACGTTTGAGCGAGCACAGCATCACCGTTGAACTGACCGAGGCGTCGCGCGGTTGGCTGGCCAAGGAAGGCTACGATCCGGCCTTTGGCGCTCGTCCGTTACAGCGCGC
>CAZLOC010000251.1:2689-6054 GCA_964560935.1 uncultured Anaerolineaceae bacterium
CCCGTCGTCGATGTCCCTGTGGATACGCTCGAAACGCTGCGCACTACAATTGTGCCTGAAAACGACCCCACTGAGCTGGCCTGTCGTCTGGAAGGCAAGTGTGACATTCCAGAGACCATGGCTCCACCTGCCGGTCCGCGCCAGGCAGGTGAGCAGGATACCTTCTGGGTCACGAATGTGGAAACCAACGAGAATTTCCAGGTGGACGCAACCTTGCAATATGTGACCCCGCATGTGTACTTCTGGGTGGAGGATGGGGTCAGATATGACCAGGACGAGATGAAGTCCCTGGTCGATGCGTTCGAGGAAAAGATGTATCCCACCAACCGGGAATTCTTCGGCAGCGAGTGGAGTCCCGGTATCGACGGGGATGAGCACATCTACATCTTGTATGCGCGTGGGCTGGGTTTTTCGATTGCGGGCTATTTCTCATCCGCCGATGAAACGCACCCGCTGGCGCACGAGTACTCCAACGCGCATGAGATGTTCCTGTTCAACGCCGATAATACGGACCTGGGCGATGAATTCACCTACGGTGTGCTGGCGCATGAGTTCCAGCACATGATCCACTGGTATCAGGATCGCAACGAAACGTCCTATCTGAATGAAGGTTTCTCCGAACTTGCGGCTTTTTTGAATAATTACGATATTGGCGGCTTTGACTGGTTGTACAGCACCAATCCTGATCTGCAACTGAATGACTGGCCCAATGATCCCAGCGCTACTTCGCCGCATTATGGCGCTGGTTTCCTCTACTTGACTTACTTCCTCGATCGCTTCGGCGAAGATGCGACCAAGGCCCTGGTCAAGGACCCTGAGAATGGGCTCGATAGTGTGGATGGCGTCTTGAAGCAAATCAATGCCACTGATCCGCAAACCGGTCAGCCCATCGCTGCCGATGACCTGTTCATGGATTGGGTTGTGACCAATTACCTGCTGGATGGGAACATTGGCGATGGGCGTTACACTTATCATAATTATGCCAGCGCGCCGCAGACCTATGCCACTGAATCCGTGCCCGCTTGCCCCACAGAATCGATGGGACGCACCGTCAATCAGTATGGAGTGGATTACATCCGGATCGATTGTGCAGGCGACTACACCCTGCGCTTCGAAGGCTCGACGATAGCCCGCTTGCTGCCCGAGGATCCTTACTCCGGTTCCTATGCCTTCTGGTCCAACAAAGGCGATGAGTCGAATATGACCCTGACACGCGAGTTCGATTTCAGCGAGGTTTCCGGCCCAATCAATTTCTCCTTCCGCACCTGGTACGACCTGGAAGAAGACTACGATTACCTGTATTTCGAGGTCTCCGAGGATGGTGAGGTCTGGCAGATCATCACCACGCCCTCCGGCACCGGTGAAGACCCATCCGGCAACTCGTATGGTTGGGCCTACAATAACGTCACCAGCGGTTGGATCGATGAAAGCATTGACCTGTCGGATTACGCCGGGAAGAAGATCTTCGTGCGCTTCGAATACGTGACCGACGCGGCCGTCAACGGCGAGGGCATGTTGATCGATGATGTCACGGTGGACGCAGTCAACTACTTCACTGACTTTGAATCTGACGATGGCGGCTGGGTAGCCGATGGTTTCGTCCGCGTGCAGAACGCGCTCCCGCAAACCTTCCGCCTGGCGCTGATCAAACAGGGCTCGACCACCACCGTCGAGATGATCGAAGTCAGCGAAGACCAGACCGCCGAAATCCCACTTTCTATTGGCGGCGATGTGGACAATATCACGCTGGTGGTGAGCGGCACCACACGCTTCACCCGTGAAGTGGGAAGCTACACGGTGGAAATAAAGTAATCTTTTCCCCATGAAAAAAAAGACCGGATTTCTGTGAGAAATCCGGTCTTTTCGATCATCAAATTTTTGCTCCTGCGCGGACTGAACACTCGCAGAGACACCTAATTTACAGCCCCGCAGCCTTCTTCAGAGCTTCAGCCTTGTCCGTGCGTTCCCAGGGGAACTCGATGTCGTCGCGGCCAAAGTGACCGTAGGCAGCGGTTTTACGATAAATGGGTCTGCGCAGGTCCAGGTCCCGGATGATCGCGCCGGGGCGCAGGTCGAAGTGTTCGAGGATCAGGTCAGCAATTTTGTCATCTGCGATCTTGCCGGTCCCGAATGTCTCTACATTGACCGAGAGCGGGTGCGCCACGCCGATGGCATAGGCCACCTGGATTTCGCAGCGCTCGGCCAGGCCAGCCGCAACCACATTCTTGGCGGCCCAACGCGCAGCGTAGGCGGCGGAACGGTCCACTTTCGTGGGGTCTTTGCCAGAGAAAGCGCCGCCGCCGTGACGTCCCATACCGCCGTAAGTATCCACAATGATCTTGCGGCCGGTCACGCCCGCATCGCCTAGCGGACCGCCAATCACGAAGCGCCCGGTGGGGTTGACATAGATTTTCAAGTCATCGTCTACCATGTCCGCAGGCAGGGAGGGCATGATGACATGCTCGATGATAGCCTTGCGGATGTCCTCCTGCGAAATCTCTGGGGCATGTTGGGTGGAAATCAACACCGTGTCGATGCGCTTGGGCTTGCCAAAGGCGTATTCAACCGTAACCTGGCTCTTGCCATCCGGGCGCAGCCATTCGAGTATGCCATCCTTGCGGACTTCGCTCAAGCGGCGGGTCAGTTTATGGGCCAGGTAGATCGGCATGGGCATCAGGGTGGGGGTTTCGTTGCAGGCGAAGCCGAACATCATGCCCTGGTCACCAGCGCCGATAGCGTCCAGCTCGGCATCGTCGCCGCCCTTGGCCTCCAGGGATTTGCTAACACCCATGTCAATATCCGGGCTCTGGCTGGCAATGGCGGAGAGCACGCCGCAGGTATTGCCGTCGAAACCTTTCTTGGCGCGGTCGTAACCAATTTCAACAACAACCTTGCGGACGAGTTCGTCGAAGTTGACGAAGGCCTCTGTCGTGATCTCTCCCAACAGCATGACGTAGCCGGTCTTTGTGGCGGTTTCGCAAGCCACCCGCGAATATGGGTCTTGTTCCAGGCAAGCATCCAACACGGCGTCGCTGATCTGGTCACACATCTTGTCGGGGTGACCTTCCGTCACTGATTCAGAGGTAAACATCAGTTTCGGGGAGGTCATAAAAGTAGTACTCATACGTTGCACCTCTTTGAGAAATAAATTACCCCTTCCGGGCTAACAAGAAAGGGCAATTACGTACAAAACTGGCTGCCCTCTCATCTTCCAGAACTTCCTTCTGCCGGAATTAGCACCTTTTCTAGTGAAAGGTTGCTGAGGCTTCGCAGGGCCGGTCCCTCCGCCTCTCTGGATAAGAGCGCCGATTGGGGCTATTGAATTGTGGCGGGATGATACCACAATCGAGGAGTAGCGTCAATTA
>CAZLOC010000252.1:0-6006 GCA_964560935.1 uncultured Anaerolineaceae bacterium
AATCGTTACTCGGAAAATTGTTATGGGATGAGTCGGTCATGTTCACTGGTAATGTCACATTCAAATTCAGCCTTGCAAAGGACAGAAGCCTTCACAAGGCTTGAGCCGTTATTGCACCGGGATGTCAAAGGTTGTGCTGGTCCCATTCACAGTGACGGTATATGTTCCTTCGGGCATTTCGACAATGTTGAGCGGGATGGCAAACCGGAATGGCAATCCCAAGTGATCGGGCGGGCACGCTTCGACGGTGCTTGCCAGGACAGTGACATCAATCTGAAAGCCATCCACCTTGCTTTGGACTTCTGCAATCTGAGCGCACAGGTCGGGCCAGGTGCCGCTGGCGACAATTTCCACCGGTATAGGTGAGCCCACCCCAACTTGAACTTCAACATTTTCAACGGGTATGAGATTGCGTTCAGCCAGCGCTTCACCAGAAACAACCGGAACCGCCCGGGGATCGAAGCTGGCGGTTACACCATTCACATTCACTTCGTAGGGTCCTTCCGGTAGATTCACGATGTTGAGTGGAATTTCCAACCGGAACGGAAGCGTATCCGGATTGCAATCGGTCTGCGCGGGGACATAGGCAACCAACCGCACGAAAAATGTAGTCCCATCGCGGTGCAGGCGGACTTCGCCCAATTGCGCGCAGGCGATTGGCAGGTTCCCTGAAACAATGGCGTGTACCGGGATGGGTGAGCCGAGGCCGTAATCGATGTTCACAGCGTCAACCTGGATATCATCCTTGACGATGGGCATATCAGCCGTCCGCAGGGAGGAGGTCGAGTTGCCGCGCGAAGCGTCCAGGCCGAATTCTGCGCGCGAACCGTTCACCGTCACAGAGTAGGAACCGGCTGGCAGGTCAACGACGTTCAAGGGGATACCCATTTTGAATGGCAGGGTATCCTGAACACAACCTTCAACTGCGGGAGTTGCAGAAAGCGTGATGATGAAGTTCGATCCGTCCTGCTTGATTTCAGTATGTTCGACCTGGGAGCAGGGATCGGGCAGGTTACCGCTTACGATTACATGCACAGGGATCGGCGATCCGACTCCGACCTCGACTTCCACTTGATCCACGGTCACAGGCTGGTAGCCGGTTGCAGGGATTTCTTCGATCACAGGCTCAGGCTGTTCGCCGGAGGAACTGACAATCGCGAACGGTGAACAGGCGCTGAGGATTAAGATCAGGCTCAACAATAGGAACGATAGGGATTTGGTCTTCATGATATTTCTCCTTACGAGTAAACGTTTTGGTTGAATATTATTTTTATGGTGATTGCGTTGGTTGGGTATCGGCAGGGTTTGACGATACCCAACAATTTCCAACTGTGTCATCGGGGCAGATCACGCGCCACCAATTGCCGTCCGCGCTCAAACCGGTCACCTTTGCGATTTGTCCGGATGAGATCGAGCCGATCACACTGTATTGTGTCGAGGCTCCGCCATAGATCGGGATGTCCTTCTGTGCCAGCACATACTTGACCGTTGTCGGCTGTGAGTAGCCCGGGGGCAAAGGCTGGTTGGAATGCGGAACAGTTGTCGGCTGAGTCAGAGCCGGATCTGCCGAGACCCAGCAACTGCCCACCGAATCATCGGGGCAGACGATTCGCCACCAACCGTCATTCGAGTCGTTTCCCGTTACCCTGGCGATCTGCCCGCTGGCAACTTGTCCAATGACTCCGAAGCTGCTGCCGGGACCACTATAGATGGTCACATCCTTTAACGCCAGGATGTACTCGACGTCGGTTGCATGAACGGATATATCCGCAGGCGGGTTGGAACCGTTGTTCGATTGCGCAAACCCGCCTTTCGCGACGAGTACGCCGTGCCAGTACAGACTGCCATCCAGCAGGTAGTTCACGTAAAGGATGGCTTCATCCTTGCCATCCAGCCCCCAGCCTGAGAGGAACAGCGCGAAGTTGGGACCCACATCCAGTCCGAAGATCGAGAGCGGATCTATACCGTTTAACAAGGTGGTCAAATCCTTGTTCAAATCGGCAGTGATGGGCGTGGTCGCGTTGAGATGATTCAACTTCAATTGCTCGATGGCGGATTCAACATCGTACGCACTGCCCTCGGAGCGATATAAGGCGATCATCAAGGACTTGTCCATCAATGTTTTCAACAAGTCATAATTGCGTGCGTTCAACACTTCGACCAGACTCTGTTTGAAGCTTGTGATGTCGGCGATGCGTTGAAACGACACCTCAATGCCGTTGACATTCACGATGTATGTGCCTGACGGCAGGTCCTTGACATCCAACGCGATCACACGCTCGAAGGGCGTGAGCACCTGAGCGCACAATGCCAGCGGATCGGTGGTGGTTGTTAATGTCACCTTGAAAATGTTTCCGTCCCGCGCCTGATCCACGGATTTGATCGTGGTACAACCGGCATCGGGCAGTTGTCCGCGTATGATGGCGTTGACCTGTAACGGCTGCGATTCCAGGATTTGGATTTCTACGCTCTGTACGATCGCCATTCCTGTGATGGGTATTTCTTCTGTGACACTGGGGGATGGGGTTGCAGGCGCCGCCGTGAGCGGAGCGCAGGCAGCCATAAGCAGGATAAAAATAGTTGCGTGAAATGGGATTTTGGTTTTTACCATTAAAGTCTCCTTGGTTTTCTTTTGTACTCACTAATAACGACGTTATACATAAAAATGTTCCCCTGCTGGTATGGAAAAACCCCACAAGAAACTGGACAAAAAATTACACAATATTGATGGGGTTTAGCGTCACCGCCTGGGCAAGTCTCGGCATCAATACGCGGTTATCATCGAGTCCCTACCTGTGTCTGAGCCATAGATGCAGGCAAGCTGGCACAGACGTTTTCCGATCTTTTGTCCGTTCGTGTGTAACCCTGCCCCAGTGGCAGATTGCAACTAAAGGCGTGAATTTAAGTATCTAAAGCGTCACCACTACCGTCACACTGTGGTATAAACCGGAATTACGGATATAAGTTTAGACTCTGCGAATTAAGTTAGTCCGGGTCATATCTATTAAGAAAGTGTTCGGTAATTCGAAACACTTCTTTTATTTATGTCATTCTGCCTGCACCGCCCGTGCCATCCGGCACGGATGGTATGCGCAGGCACGCGTGAGCCGCGTAGCGGCGAAGAATCTCGGATTCTCAAGAAACAGTCTTGCATCAAATCGCTCAGTCGACGGTTGATGTCCGTGCCAAACATGGTGCTGAAGAAGTTGAAAATTTTTCGGAGCGGGGAAACGGTTTTTCCCTCTGTCAGGAACTTATCGAGGATGACAGCGCGTTCGCCAGGTTTGAGGGCGCGCAGGGCGGATTGAAGGCAGGCGCTCCCATCGGGGATGACCGAGAGGATCAGGTTCAGGATGGCGGCGTAACCGAAAAAACGTTCAAGAATGGTTGGGGACCAGCCTTTGTGCCAGTACCCGGACAGCATGATAATGATTGACGAAAATATAGTATGCGAAGGGAAGTCCATCAATCAAAATTACCTTGTTCGGGCACTATAGCATGGCGCCATGCTTGATGGTAATAAGCCACTCCTGCAAAAAGGCGCGTTGACCTTCCCGCCTCCATTCAAAGAACTGCCCTTCAAACCGCCCGAATGGATGAAGAACAGGTCGCTGCCCTACCCTCTATAGGCTTACTGCTAATGCCCCTGGATCACAATGGCTGCAACAGTCGATCCATCCCCACCGCCTACTAAACTGATACGGTCTCCTGCTTATAACCATTCTTTGATTTTTATCGTTTTTGTGCTAATATGAGAGTAGATCATTGACTATAGTTTTTTTCCTTGACTATCAGTATGATGAATTATGGAAACCGATCTTTCTTTGCTGGATGCTGCCAGGAAATTGGATCAGAAGGCGCTCGTTGTCATCTTTGATCGATATGCAACCGAGCTATTTAATTATGCATTGTGCACATGGGGAGATCCTTTGAAGGCAGATAATGCTGTGGGGGACGTTTTTACGAAATTCCTGGAGCAATTAGCGGCTGGGAATGAACCCCAGACGAATCTTCGGTCTTATCTCTACAAAATGGCTTATCACCTCACGGTTGATGGGTCGTGGTTTTCCAAACGAGAAGCAGCGCTTGAACTTGCCGGCTTTGAACTAAATAGTGGCGATGGGCGTTATTCAATGGCTTCAAACCCAGAGAACAAAATATTAATGGAAATGCTGATCCTCGCCATCAAGAATCATTTGACGGCAGATCAACGTCATGTGATTATTTTGCACTTTGTGGAGGGATTTAGCTTGCTCGAAACAGCGGAGATCGTCGGAAAGGAAGTTAATAACGTTAAGGCAATCCAGAGTCGTGCAATCGCAAAGTTGCGCAAAGTTCTTAATCATACGGTGAGTGCATGAAGTCAACTCCTTCACCGCAAGATCAAGAGATCTTCAAACTCCTGGAGGCCTTGAAATCAGTCAAGGCAGAATATCCTCCAGAACTGTTGGCTAAAAGGCGAACGGCCTTCATGGTTCAGCTTGCACTCTCGGAGAAATTCAGCGTCCAGAATTTTCACCCACCAGAAAATGAAAAAATTATCGAAATTCTCGAGAACTTGAAGCCGGTCAGGATCGAATACCCTTCAATATTAATGGCCAAACAGCGAGCTGCATTCCTTAGTCAGGCATCAAAACGGCGCAGGGTCGGCTGGATGGAAACCTTGCGTTCTGCGATCCAAAGCAAGCTTGCCATCGATCCGAAAGCTCTGGCCTCGTCGACAACGAATGAGATACGAATACAGATCATAGTCGCCACTATCCTTGCCGCTGCTTGTGTAGGAATCTTGCTCTATGGGATTCGTGATCAACTGATGGCGTTCACCAGGCCTCATAAGACTGGGGTGGAGATTTCTCAATCTGTTCCCATTGTTCCAACTGCTACCTACGAAATAACAAAAACAACCTGTAAGCCGGATTCTACTTCATCACAATGTTTAACCCATGGTTTTGTTAAAGGCCCGGATCCAGCTTCGTGGGTGAGTAACAGTTCCGACAACTGGATAAAAATAGATACGGGTCAAGCCGCAACCATCCACATGGTCGAGGTAGACAGAGAACCCTTGGAAAACTCTACTGGAGAATTTACCATCTCGGTGGCACTGTCTGATAACCAGTACAAAGAAGTCTATGACTCAAGATCTGATAATTACACTGGGATTGTTTCCGGGCCGGACACAATACAGGTATCCTTTGAACCAGTGCTTGCAAGGTATGTAAAGATCACGGTCGATGACCCTGGTATGGTCATCAATGAGGTTAGAGCTTACGCAGTCGTTCAGCCTTCCCCGCCGGATCAAACAATTGAAGATACCCAGGAGCCACTACTACCTACTGTGACGGCGAGCAATATAATATTGCCAACCAAGACAACACCACCCAGGACAGTGACGCCAATACCCACCCGTACACCAACGCCAAGCAATACGCCGACTGCCACAAGTACTGCCACTTCAACACCGAGCAGCACGCCCACTGCCACAGCTACCAGCACGCCATCGCCCACAAATACGCCGGTGCCAACCAACACACCATTGCCAACAAACACGCCAGCGCCGACCAACACACCAGTGCCCACAGACTCACCAGCGCCAACCAAGACGCCATTACCCACAAACTCACCCGTGCCGACCGACACGCCATTGCCTACAAGCACACCGGTGCCAACCCGGCCCGTCGTGCCGACCGAGGCCAACTCTACAAGTCAGGACACGCCGGGATGATAACCTTACTGACATCCTGGTGAAGCTCTGCATAGATTATCTCAGATCTGCGAGCAGTTCTCGAACGAGTATAAAAAGCCCTTGAGTGTGGTTGTTGCGCTCAAGGGCTTCCCCTATTCCCGGCATGAACTGTATATCAACTCCACCACCAGCATATCCAGATCCAGTTCGCACGGAGTTGGCTCGTTTTGGCTCATCTTCGAGTTCCGGCGATGTGATAATTTGCCACAACTATCCAATGAAAATATCTTCTTATGGGATTGAAATTCCTCGGAGAATTTGTT
>CAZLOC010000253.1:0-4201 GCA_964560935.1 uncultured Anaerolineaceae bacterium
CACCGAAGTAATGGTAGGCGGCATCGAACTGTGCTGATGCCAGGCTCTTCCTGATTTCCCTTTTCCACGCTTGAAGTTCCGGCAGTTCAAGCGAGGCTCGCTGTAACTGTGTCTTGATGACCAGCCCCTGTCGCATGTGCCACTCGATATTGGCGGGTTGCGACGAGTAACCCTGGCCTGCGCAGCGTTGCAGATACAGAGGTTTCCTGATCAACGCTGTTCTCTGGCAGACCGCCCCGGCATAGATCGCCCATTCGGAATCACGCAATGGGCCTGTGATGCTGAGTTTGGCCGCTGCATCGTCGGGTATCGCCGGGTCTAGACGATAAGCGCGCCAGCGCAGCGAGCTGACTCGATGCCACTTGGCACGAGTAAGCATCACACGCTGGAATGCGACAGGCACGGTGTGGAGCAGGGCCTTGATGAGATCACGGCCAAAATACACAACGCCGGGTTTTTTTTCCAGTCCGCCGGCCAGCACAATTACGCGCGCCTCCGCCTCAAACTGGGCGCGGTTGAAATGTTCGGCGCGCGGCCCGAAGCCCTCAATCCCGAGAAACACGAGATCAAGCCCGGGGTCGTTCGACAAGACTGCATAAGCCTCCGCGAGCGCTTCTAATGCAAGTAGATCATCATCATCCAGATGGGTGACGAAATCGCCAGTCGCTTCTTCAACGCCGCGGTTTCGTGAGTAGGCCAGGCCACGCACCACTTCATTGCGCAAGACTCTCACCGTGGGACCGAACTTGGTCGCCAGTGCATGTCTATCCACGGCAGGCATCGAGCCATCATCCACCACGATGATCTCTGCCGGCGGCAACGTCTGCTTCACGAGACTCTGTATGGCCTCATCCAGACATGCGGGCCTATTCTGAGTTGGGACTACGACAGAGATCAAGGGGCCGACGATTGAACTATTGGGTTCCGTCAATTTTGCGAAGGATGCTTGTGAAAATGCGCTTTAGCCACGGTTAGCTTCAGTGACAATAGAATTTCCTATGGGGCAAATTGATTGCCCATTCTTGAAACCCACGCTTTCATCGATCAGATATACGGGGCGCGCTTTCACCTCTTCGTAAATCTTGGCAATGTACTCGCCAATAATGCCGAGACTGATCATGATGAAACTGCCAATGATCAGCAGGGTCAGGATCATGGTGGCAAATCCGGATACGGCTCGGCCGTGGAACCATGACCACAGCGTATCGACGGTGAGTCCGAGACCCAGTGTCAAGGTGAGCAGTCCCAAGATCGTCACGATTCTTAGGGGGGCGCTGGTGAAGGAGACAAGTGCGGTCAGTGCTAACTCGACTAACCCGAGAATTGACCATTTTCCCTCACCATCGCTTCGCTCTGCAACGTCGAATTGAACCTCAGTGTTTTTGTAGCCGACCCAGTCGGCAAGGCCACGGTAAAACCGCCGCCGTTCAGGAAGCTGCTGAGCGATGACATCAACTACAACCCGATCCATTAGCTTGAAATCAGATGAATTCTGGATGTTGATTCCACCGAGCCAGGATATGGTTTTGTTGAATATTGACGCACGGACTTTCATGGCCATGCTGTCATGTTCACGCTGCCGTTTGACGCCATGTATGACTTTTGCGCCTTTGCGCCACGCTTCCAGCATTTGAGGGATCACGCTGGGCGGGTGCTGCAGGTCCGCATCCATGGTGATAACGGCATCCCCGTGGGCGGCACTGATACCTGCCAGCAGCGCTGCTTCCTTGCCGAAATTTCGACTGAAGTGGATGCCACGGATGCGGCTATCGTTGCGTGCAATGCTGGAGATCACAGCAAAGGTTTGGTCTCGGCTTCCGTCATCTACAGCGATGATTTCCCAGCTAACGCCACATTCATCAAGAATGCGACCTATCACGTCAAATGCCCGGCTTATACCCGCCTCTTCATTATGTGCGGGTAGTACAACGCTGATAAGCGCCTGGGCAGAGCCCACGCTGGATGGTGAAATATGTTCTTTCACGTGAGGATCTCCTCGGGTCTTATGTGCAGGCCCTCTTGTGTGGTTTGCAGGTGTCGGTAACCGATTAGCCTGATGTTGTTGTTTGCAAGAGCTGTTTTCAGTGTCGGATCAGTGAGGGTTTGGCGTTCCATTTCCCAGTCGTGGTATGCGAGAAGGCGCTTATCCTGTACTTCGTCGAGATCGGCAATTCCGGGATGACACATGAGTTCGTATACCCGCCCTGGCCTCAGCTTGGGCAGCAGGTTCGAAAGGTACCTCTGTGAGAGTCGGCCGCTCTCGCCCATGCCAAGAAAAATGGGGGCGGCTTGCGGCATGTGTAAACGGTTGATTTGCGACAGTACGGACATGATGCCATCGCGCAGCCATGCGCTGGCAGACCATGTTCGCGGCCATTCAGGGGTGGCGAAACGCACGTGTTCGATGCCATATTCACTAGCAAGTGCCAACGCTATTGGGTACAGCGGCGGCAGCATATGAATATGCTCGTGGGAATTGAGGAAGCTGAGCTGGAGGTTCCTGGCAAGGCAATGTTCGATTTGGGCGCGCCACTCCGCGCGAATCAGGTCGACCGGGATTTGACGCGACAGGACTGCCTTGGCAATGGAAAACTTCCCTGGAAATTGTCCACCATCGGTGTTCAATGCAACTGAAAGGCGCTTTGTAAGCGGCTGGCGATCAGTCAGGTTCAGGTGTACCCCAATATCCACGTTCGGCACGGCTGCGAGCCAGGTAGCATGCTCATCAAGAAATGGACTGTTTGCGAATACCGCCGTCGCAGTAACGGTGCCTTGACGCACACACTGCAGAATGCCTTGGCTGACGCCCTTAAAGTAGCCGTAGTCATCAGCATTGATGATCAAGTACGCAGGCTCGGTCCTGCTTCTGGTGGATAAGCTACCTGGCCCGTTCATGATCAGGATTTCACCCCATCGTCTGGTGAGGGGACAAGAAATATCAACAGGTTTGCGTCTCTGGTTACTACCTGATAGTCCGCGGGTAATTTGCTTGCGATGTTGTTTTGCCAATTCGCCGCATCAGTGCTGCGGACAATGCGGTTGTCAGGCACGAGCACGATGTACACCGGGCGATGTCTGCGCATGTCACGAAAGACTTGGCTTACGCGGCCCGTTATTCCGGACAGATCGTTTTCGCTCGAAAATGGAAGCATGCGCACCGGGCGGCCGCTGAGATAACCAAGCAACGGGCCCTGATTCGACAAGATAAGTGCATCACTGGGCAGAGTGCGGACGGCAGCCGGGATGGCCGTGTCTTCTGCAAGACGTTGCTTGATCTGATCGGTCAGGATCCGCCCGTTTGCGAGAAATGGTTGCGCTGCCTCGGCTACGTTACCGTTTTGGGAGAATGCCTCCTGCATTGTGCGTTCTGTGCGCAGGTCATCGACAATGAACCAGAGTCGGCTTGCCAGCAGAATCGCTACGATCAGCCCGGTGATCAGCTTCGTCTTCCGATTGCCAATAGCCAGCAGGGCAACCACCATCAAGGCGAACAGGATCCAGACGTATTGCATCATATGACGCAAGAGGTAGTGGAAATCCAGGCCGTGGTAGGTATGGGCGATCACGAGCATGGCGGCGCCCGCACCAGTGAACATCAAACCAAACAGGGTGGTGAATCGTGCATTCAGCCCCGCGTTTACCCAGTGACGGTATAACCCCCACGCCAACAGCGCGGCAATAGGCGTAGCCGTGAGAACGAGAGCCTTGAAATCCCAGGCAAGGTGCCTGGCTAAAGTTCGTGACCCGGTGATATCCCATAACAGGCCGTGAAGGTAGACACGAAAGGATTCAAGCAGAGTCGCATCCGTACCAACCATCAAGACATAAGGCTGAACCTCACCAAAAACAAGGTAATTGCGGAGCAATAGCAGCCCTATGAATGGTGCACTACCCAGAAAGATCCAGGAACAGTTCCGCATAGCCGCGGAAATAGGCATCTGCCTAAGCAAAGATATCCCGATAAAGGTTGCCAATACACCCACAAATGCTGCTGTCACAGAGTTGCGAAGTGCATATGCGAGCCCCATGATGAGGCCGGCAGCGAGAAGGAAAGCTACACGTGGCTGCTCGGCAACCCCGCGGATCATCAATCCCGTAGGAGCCATACACCGTTAGCCGATCCGACAAAGTATCCGGCGTGAATCCGAGCTGCATCCATCCACCGCGCGTACCAATCGCTCTTGGACCACCAGCAACCACA